>NZ_JBEYWQ010000015.1:0-220049 GCF_040644495.1 Microbispora sp. NPDC046973
GTCGACCCGGAGTTCCCCCTGGTCTGGCGGCTCCAGAAGGACAAGGCCGGGTCAGGCGCTCTCGGCGACATCGGCGCCCACATCATCGACACCGCGCAGTTCATCGTCGGCCGGTCGCTGACGGGGGTGAGCGCGCTCACCGAGACCTTCGTCAAGCAGCGCCCGCTCGCCGAAGGGTCGAGCGGCCTGGCCGGCGAGGGCGGCACCGGTGAGATGGGCGAGGTGACGGTGGACGACGCGGCCCTGTTCATCGGCCGCTTCGAGGGCGGCGCGCTGGCGTCGTTCGAGGCCACCCGCTTCGCCACCGGGCGCAAGAACGCGCTGCGCATCGAGATCAACGGATCGGCTGGCAGCCTGTCCTTCGACTTCGAGGCGATGAACGAGCTGTGGTTCTACGACGCCGCCGAGCGGGACGCCGGGTTCCGGCGGATCCTCGTCACCGAGCCGGACCACCCGTACGCCGGGGCGTGGTGGCCGCCGGGCCACGGCCTCGGCTACGAGCACACGTTCGTCCACGAGACGAAGGACTTCCTGGAGGCGATCGCCGCCGGCACCGACCCCACGCCGTCCTTCGAGGACGGGCTGCGGGTGCAGCGGGTGCTCGCCGCGGTCGAGGAGAGCGCCGCCGCCGAGTCGGGCTGGACCTCGGTGTGATCGGAAAAGGTGTGATTGTCCACACGATTGTGAGAGCGGGAGTGAGATGACGCGACCGGTCACGTTGTTCACGGGGCAGTGGGCGGACCTGCCGTTCGAGGAGGTCTGCCGGCTGGCCTCGGAATGGGGCTACGACGGCCTGGAGATCGCCTGCTGGGGCGACCACTTCGAGGTCGACAAGGCCCTGGCGGACGACTCCTACATCGAACGCAAGAAGGAGACCCTGGCCAAGTACAACCTCGGGGTGTGGACGATCTCCAACCACCTCGTCGGCCAGGCCGTGTGCGACCACCCCATCGACGAGCGCCACAAGGGCATCCTGCCCGCCCGCATCTGGGGCGACGGCGAACCCGAAGGCGTACGGCAGCGCGCCGCCGAGGAGATCAAGGACACCGCCCGCGCGGCGGCCAAACTCGGCGTCACGACCGTCGTCGGCTTCACCGGCTCGTCGATCTGGCACACGCTGGCGATGTTCCCCCCGGTGCCGCCGTCGATGATCGAGGCGGGCTACGCCGACTTCGCCGACCGGTGGAACCCGATCCTCGACGTGTTCGACGAGGTCGGGGTGCGCTTCGCGCACGAGGTGCACCCCAGCGAGATCGCCTACGACTACCACACCACCGTGCGGACGCTGGAGGCGATCGGGCACCGGCCGGCCTTCGGGCTGAACTGGGACCCCTCGCACATGGTGTGGCAGGGCCTGGACCCGGCGAACTTCATCCTCGACTTCGCCGACCGGATCTACCACGTCGACTGCAAGGACGCCCGGGTCGCCACCCGCGACGGCCGGCGCGGCCGCCTGGCCTCCCACCTGGCCTGGGCCGACCCCCGCCGCGGCTGGGACTTCGTGTCCACCGGCCGGGGCGACGTGCCGTGGGAGGAGTGCTTCCGGGCGCTCAACCACATCGGCTACGACGGCCCGATCTCCATCGAGTGGGAGGACGCGGGCATGGACCGGCTGCACGGCGCGCCGGAATCCCTCGCCTACATCCGCTCGCTCAACGCCATCACCCCGCCCGACGCCGCCTTCGACGCCGCCTTCTCCTCCGAGAGCTGACCTCTCTCTCCCCAGCTCTTGCGAGGCCGGGGCCGGGTGCTCCATCAGGGGTGCCCGGCCCTTCGGCATGCCTCACCCCACGCCGCGGCCGCTTCGGCGCTACAGGGTGCGGCGGGGCGGGAGCAGGGCGTTGACGCGGTCGGAGTCGGGCCAGACGTAGGGGAGGTCGTCGGGGTCTCCCGGAAACTTCGGGCCGTAGAACTCCGGGTCCTTGCGCAGCAGGGCCGAGCGGTGGCTGAGGTGGAGTGCGGGATCGCCGAGCCATGGCGGCAGTTCGCCCGCCTCCGCGAGGGCCTCCTGGGTGCGGGGCGCCGGGATGCCCCGGCAGCCGAGCAGTTCCCTGGTCATCGTCCCGGCGCAGGTGTCGGCGCGGCCCAGCTCGCACCAGACCGACACGATCTCCAGGCCGTAGCGGACCAGCGCCTCCTCGTACCCGGCCCACATGTGCGCCACCGGGTGGTGCCGCCAGCCGTACCCCGGAACGGTGAGCGTGCGCAGGACCTGCAGGGCCTCGACCCGCTGCTTGCCGAGGCGGAGCGGGTCGAGGACGCGTGCGGTGGCCGCGAAGTCCGGATACGGCAGGAACGTCTGCATCTCGCCGCTCGGGCTACCCCGGCCCGCCGGAGGTATCCCCCGCGCCAGGGAGATCTCCGGCGGGCCGGTGGCGTCAGTCGAACAGCACGATCTGCCGGAGGACCTCGCCGCCGCGCAGGGCGTCGACGGCGTCGTTCAGGTCGCCGATCCTGATGCGGGAGCTGATCATGCTGTCGAGGTCGAGCTTGCCCGCCTTGTAGAGGTTCACGAAGCGCGGGAAGTCCCTGCGGACGTCGGCGTCGCCGTACAGCGAGCTGAGGATGTTCTTGCCCTCGAACAGCAGGTTGAAGGCGGTCAGCGGCACCTGGTCGTCCATGGCGCCCGCGCCGACGACGATGACGTCGCCGCCGCGCCGCGTCGCCTGCCAGGCCGTCATGATGGCCGCCGACTTGCCGACCACCTCGAAGCCGTGGTCGAAGCCCTGGCCGCCGGTCAGCGTGCCGATGGCGTCCATGAGCTGGTCGGGGGTGCAGGCGTGGGTGGCGCCGACCTTCTTCGCGAGCGCGTGCTTGGACTCCAGCGGGTCGATCGCGAGGATCGTGGTCGCGCCGGAGATGCGGGCGCCCTGGATCACCGACAGGCCGACGCCGCCGCAGCCGACGACCGCGACGGTCGCGCCGGGGCGCACCTTCGCGGTGTTGAGCACCGCGCCGACGCCCGTCGTGATCCCGCAGCCGATCAGCGCCGCCGCCTCGTACGGCACGTCGGGGTCGACCTTGATCGCCCCCTGCCACGGCACGATGATCTCCTCGGCCCAGGTGCCGCACCCGGCCATGCCGAACGCCGGGGTCTCGCCGCCGAACAGGAAGCGCGGCTCGGTGAAGCTCTTCATCATGTACGTCATGCAGAGGTTCGGCTGGCCGCCCACACAGCTCGGGCAGTCGCCGCAGGCGGGCGTCCAGTTGATGATGACGTGGTCGCCCGGCTGCACGGCGGTCACGCCGTCGCCCACCTCGACGACCTCGCCCGCGCCCTCGTGACCGGGGATGATCGGCAGCGGCATGGGGAGCACGCCGGTGAGCACCGAGAGGTCGGAGTGGCAGACGCCGGTGGCCTTCACCCGCACCCGGACGTCACCCGGGCCCACCGGCGTCAGCGTGAAGTCGTCTCTGATGTCGAGCTTTTCGTCGCCGACCGCGTGGAGAAGCGCGCCGCGCATGGGGACCTCCTGGTCTTTCAGGGTTGGGTGCCGGGCGTCACTCGTCCTCGAGCGACAGCGCGGCCTTGGGGCAGGACCGGACCGCGTGGCGGACCCGGTCGAGCAGTTCGGCGGGCGGCTCGGGCATCAGCACGTGGAGGTTGTCCTCGTCGTCGACCTCGAAGACCTCGGGCGCCAGGCCCATGCAGACGGCGTTGGCCTCACACACGTCGTAGTCGACCTTGATCTTCATGGCGCGTCCTCCTCCTGTGCGTCACATCGCGCTGGAGTTCACGTTAGGGCCTGTCCCTTGGATCTTTCGCCTACTGCGGTCGCTACGGCGAGATCCGCGGGGCAGACCCATCGCCGCCGAGCTTGCGGTGATCCCAGGAGACGACGCGGGCCGGCTCGACCAGGTAGGCCACGCGCTTGCGCGCGGTGTGCTCGACGTATCCCCGCGCCTCCGGACCGTCGAGGGACATGCCGGTCATCCGCCGGGTGACGTCCAGGCCGACCTCCAGGACGGCCGCCGGGTCGTCGATCAGCCGTGCCTTGCCGTAGACGAGCGCGCCGCGCAACTGCGCGTACTCGTCCCCGGTCTCGACCAGGCAGCTCACCCGCGGGTCGCGCTCGATGTTGCGGGCCTTCTGCGACTTGGCGTACGTCCAGAACGTGACGCGGCCGTCGTCGAGTCCATAGAACATCGTGACCAGGTGCGGCGTGCCGTCGGGGTTGATCGTGCCGAGCTGGAGCTTGCGGGCGTCTCGCAGGAGCCCCGCGATCTCTTCCTCGCTCATCGCGATGCGGGCGCGCTGGTTCACGAAGCAAAGTAGAACACGTTGCATCAGGGCGGACAAGGGGCAGTCCCGAACATCGTTCGGCCTGTTGGGTAGGGTGCCCGACATGGTGACCCCGATGCCCGACGACCTGCGCCGTGCCGCCGAACAGGCACGCGGGTTCATGCCGCCCGCCGAGGGCGAGGCCCTGTACGAGACCGCCTGCGCGTACGGCTCCCGCGGGCCGATCTGCGAGATCGGCACCTACTGCGGCAAGTCGGCGATCTACCTGGGCGCCGGGGCGCGGCGGGCGGGCACGGTGGTCTTCACGGTGGACCACCACCGGGGTTCCGAGGAGATCCAGCCGGGCTGGCCGCATCACGACCCCGAGCTGGTGGACCCGAGGACCGGGCGGATGGACTCGCTGCCGTTCTTCCGCGACACGATCGCCGCCGCCGGCCTGGAGGACGAGGTGATCGCGGTCGTGGGCGCCTCGGCGACGGTCGCCCGCCACTGGTCCACTCCGCTGGCCGTGCTGTTCATCGACGGCGGCCACTCTGAGGAACCGGTGACGGCCGACTACGAGGGATGGGCGCCGCACGTCATGGAGGGCGGCGCGCTGGTCTTCCACGACATCTACCCCGACCCGGCCGACGGCGGGCAGGCGCCCTACCGGGTCTACCTGCGCGCGCTGGAGTCGGGCGACTTCCGCGAGGTGCGGGTCATCGGGTCGCTGCGCGTACTGGAACGCGTCTGACGGCGCGTCCCGCCGGGCGTCTTCAGCCGATGACCGCGGTGGCTTCGACCTCGACCAGGTGGTCGGGTACGTCCAGCGCCGCGACCCCCAGCAGCGTGGCCGGCGGCAGGGGAGCCGCCGATCGGTCAGGCGCGGGCGCGCTCGCAGCCGCACTCGCCGGTGATGCGGGCCTGCCGGCCGCCGGCGTCGCGGAAGACCCCCGAGCCGGGCGTCGCGCGGGCGAGGGCGTCCGCGGCGAGCACCACCGCGGCGGCCGTGTACCCCGACCGCTCGTTGGGGAAGTGCCGCTGATTCACGAACTGCCAGCCGGTCCAGTAGGAACCGTCCTCGTGGCGCAGGTGCTGCATGTCGGCGAAGACCGCCAGCGCGCGCTCCCGCAGCCCGGCGGCGTCGAGCGCGAGCACCAGTTCGCACGACTCCGCGCCGGTCACCCAGGGCTGGTCGGAGACGCAGCGTGCGCCGAGGCCGGACACGACGAAGGTGTCCCACTCCAGGTCGAACCGCCGGGCCGCCGCCGGGCCGCGTACGGCGCCGCCGAGCACGGGGTAGTACCAGTCCATCGAGAAGCGGCTCTTGTCGGCGAACACCTCGGGGTGCTCGGCGATCACGTGGCCGAGCTGGTCGGCGGCGAGCTCCCAGTCGGGCTGTGGGTCGCCCAGCCGCTCGGCGAGCAGCACCCCGCACCGCAGGCCCTGGTGGATCGACGAGCACCCGGTGAGCAGGGCGTACTCCGCCGGACGGCCCTCGGCGTCGCGCTGCCACAGGACCTCGCCGCGCGCGGTCTGCAGGCCGATGACGTAGTCGAGTGCCCGCGACACCGCCGGCCACATCGACCGGGCGAAGTCCTCGTCGCCGGTTACCAGCAGGTCGTGCCAGACCCCCACCGCGATGTACGCCGCGTGGTTGGACTCCCCGGCCGCCTCGGCGGGCTCGCCGTCGCGGACCTTCATGGGCCAGGAGCCGTCCGGGCGCTGGTGCCGGACGAGCCAGTCGTAGCCCTTGCGGGCCTCGGCGCGCAGCCCGGCCACGGTCAGCGCCATCAGGCACTCGATGTGGTTCCACGCGTCGATGTGGCCCTCGGGCCAGGGCACGCCGCCCTGGTCGTCCTGGATGGCGGCGATGCTCTCGGCCGTACGGACGACCTGCTCGGCGGTGATGATCCCTGTGACCTCGGGCACCCGCCTCATGCGGGTTTCCGGACGTAGACAACGACGCTCTTGCCGATCAGGGGATTGAGCACGGCCTCGGCCAGCCGGGTGGCGAGGGGGCGCTTCATGATGTCCCAGACGAGAAGCTCGTGGTAGGCCTTGGCCAGCGGGTGCTCGTCGTCGTTCACCCCGACCGCGCACTTGATCCACCAGTACGGCGAGTGCAGGCCGTGGGCGTAGTGGTGGCCGCCGACCTCGAGCCCGGAGGCCTTCAGCTTCGCCTGAAGCTCCGCCAACGTATAAATACGGATATGGCCGCCGGGGGCGGTGTGGTAGTCCTCCGACAGGGCCCAGCAGATCCGCTCGGGCAGGAAGCTCGGCACCGTGATCGCGGCCCGGCCGCCCGGCTTCAGCACGCGTACGATCTCGCGCATCGCGGCCATGTCGTCGGGGATGTGCTCGAGCACCTCGGCGGCGATGACGCGGTCGAACGACGCGTCGGGGAACGGCATGTCGAGGGCGTCGCCGACGACCGTGTCGCCGGTCGCGCCCGCCGGCACCTCGCCCTCCTTGTCCATGGCCGCGAACATGGCCGCCACGTTCTCCATCTCGGTGGCGTCCATGTCGAAGGCGACCACGTCGGCGCCCCGGCGCAGCACCTCGAAGGCGTGCCGGCCACCACCGGCTCCGAGGTCGAGGACGCGGTCTCCCGGTCCGACGGGGAGCCGGTTGAAGTCGACGGTCAGCACTCGGTGCCTGCCTTTCGTGGGTTCTGGGGAGTCACCGGGAGACGCTCATCGGGAGACGCGGCGCGCGGCGATGGCCTCGTGATAGGCCTCGACCGTGCGGCGGGCGACGACCGGCCACGCGTAGCGCTCCATCACGCGGTCGTAGCCACGCCGGCCGAACTCCGCGCGCTCCTCGGGGGAGTCGAGCAGGCGGCGCAGCACGGCGGCCAGCTCCTCGGGGTCACCCGGAGTGACCTGCACGGCCGCGTCGCCGACGACCTCGGGCAGCGCGCCCGTACGCGAGGCGACCAGCGGCGTGCCGCTGGCCATGTGCTCGACGGCCGGCAGCGAGAATCCCTCGTAGAGCGAGGGGACCACCGCGACCTCGGAGGTGGCGATCAGCTCGGCGAGCTCCTCGTCCGGGATGCCGTGCACGAACCGCACCCGGTCGTGCAGCGACAGCTCGTCGACGAGCTGCTCCGTGGGGCCTCCGGGAGTGGGCCTGCTCACCACGGTGAGGTTGACCTCGCGCTCGGTGGCGAGCTTGGCGACCGCCCGCAGCAGGGTCGCCACGCCCTTCATGGGCGAGTCGGCGCTGGCCACGGCCACGATCGAGTTCTCCCGCTTCGGCAGCTCGGGCCGGGGGTGGAAGAACCGCGTGTCGACGCCGAGCGGGATCAGCCGCATGTTGGACTGCGGCACGTTGAAGTCGCGGTGGATGTCGGCGAGCGACGACTCGCTGACGGTCAGGATCGGGTTCAGCCGGGGCGCCACGATGCTCTGCATGCGGACGAAGCCGTACCAGCGGCGCATCGACAGCCGCTTCCAGCCCTTGGCGGCCTTCAGCTCGATCCGCCGGTCCACGCTGATCGGGTGGTGGATGGTGCCGACGACGGGGAACAGTCGCTGGATGCCGAGCAGGCCGTAGCCCAGCGTCTGGTTGTCCTGGACGACGTCGAAGTCGCCCCGCCGCTTCTTCAGCTCCCGGTAGGCCCGCAGGCTGAACGTCAGCGGCTCGGGGAAGCCGGCCGTCCACATCGTGGCGACCTCGAGTGCGTCGATCCAGTCGCGATACTCGTCGAGCTTCGGCGTGCGGAACGGGTCCTCGTCGCGGTAGAGGTCCAGGCTCGGCACCTTGTTGAGGACCACGCCCTCGTCCAGCTCCGGGTAGGGCTGGCCGGAGAAGACCTCGACGTGGTGGCCCAGAGCGACGAGCTCGCGGCTTATGTGGCGCAGGTACACCCCCTGGCCGCCGCAGGTGGGCTTGCTGCGGTATGACAGCAGCGCGACTCGCAGCCTCTCCGCCAAGAGGCACCCCTTTCCAGCCGGTTTCCAGCCGTGCCCCCGTGGGGCTGCTGCCAGGAACACTACCATTTGACCTTAGATGGGGTGGGTGAGGTGGAAAGGGTCCTCGATCGACTCTCACCCGGCCCGACCTGGGGTGTTAGCTTACTCGAACGAGATTCGGTGTAACACGTTCTAGCGGTGCATATGTAGGCACGGCCGGGCAGGGCGGTACATTCGCCTCTCATAGGCCAAGTTGGGCGCTACGAGGAGGATCCGTTGGCCAGGCGTGCGCTGATCACCGGCATCACCGGTCAGGACGGCTCCTATCTCGCAGAACACCTGCTGAGCGAGGGATACGAGGTCTGGGGCCTGGTCCGCGGGCAGGCCAACCCTCGCGTCCCGCGCGTGCGCCGGCTCCTGCAGGACGTGCGGCTGGTCCGCGGCGACCTGCTCGACCAGGGGTCGCTGATCTCGGCGGTGGAGAAGGTGCAGCCGGACGAGGTCTACAACCTGGGGGCCATCTCGTTCGTGCCCATGTCGTGGGAGCAGGCCGAGCTGACCGCCGAGGTGACCGGCATGGGCGTGCTCCGCGTGCTGGAGGCCATCCGCGTCTGCTCGGGGATCACCGCCTCGCGCGGCTCGTCGGCCGGGCAGATCCGCTTCTACCAGGCGTCGTCCTCGGAGATGTTCGGCCAGGTCAGGGAGACGCCACAGACCGAGCGCACCCCCTTCCACCCCAGATCGCCGTACGGCGTGGCCAAGGCGTACGGGCACTTCCTCACACAGAACTACCGCGAGTCGTACGGGATGTTCGCGGTGTCGGGCATCCTGTTCAACCACGAGTCGCCCCGGCGGGGGGCCGAGTTCGTCACCCGCAAGGTCTCGCTCGGCGTCGCGCGGATCAAGCTCGGCATGGCCGCGGAGCTGCGCCTGGGCAACCTGGAGGCGCGCCGCGACTGGGGGTTCGCCGGCGACTTCGTCCGGGCCATGCACATGATGCTGTCGGCCGCAGAGCCCGAGGACTACGTCATCGGCACCGGGCGCACGCACTCGGTGCGCGAGCTCGTCGAGGCGGCGTTCGCCGCCGCCGATCTCGACTGGGAGCGGCACGTCGTCTGCGACGCGTCCCTGCACCGCCCGGCGGAGGTCGACCTGCTGTGCGCGGACCCGAAGAAGGCCCGCACCCAGCTCGGCTGGGAGCCGACGGTGTCCTTCGAGGAGCTCGTGGCGATGATGGTCGAGGCCGACCTGCGCCTGCTCGCCGACGGCGGCGACCCCGAGCAGGACTCCTCCTGGGCCTGACATCCCGCGCCGCGGCGGCAGCACCCACCGATGCCCCAGCGGAGTGAGAGCTTCGTCGGTGCCGTCCAAGATTGACACAAAACCTACCAAGTGTGCATGCTTTTCCGCATGCGATTCAGGGCAGACGTCGTGTCTCCGGTGCGGCGCGGGCACGAGCAGGCCGTGCTCGGCCTGCTGCGCGCGCACGGCCCGCTCAACCGGGGCGAGCTCAGCCGGCGGTGCGGTCTGTCGCGCACGACCCTGCACGACACGCTCAGCGGGCTGCTGGCCACGGGCGCGGTGGTCGCGGCGATGCCGGACGAGGGGCCGCGCGGCCGGGGCCGTCCCGCCGAGCGACTGGCCCTCAATCCCGCGGTCGGCCTCGCCCTCGGCATCGACTTCGCCCGCCGCGCCGTGCACGTCGCGGCGCTCGGCGTGACGTACGAGATCGTGGGCTCGGCGGGGGAGGCGCACGCGCCCGGCCTGCCGTGGCCCGACCGGGTGGCGCTCGCCGAACGCCTCGTCCGCGGGCTCGTCGGCGGCGGGTTGTGGCAGAGGGCGCTCAGGGGCGTGGGCGTGGGCGTCGTGGGCCCGCTGGCCGGGGCGCGGGACGCGACCCTCTCCGGTGTCGAGGCCATGCTCGGGGAGCGCTTCGGCGGGCCGGTGCTGCTGGACAACAACACCAGGCTCGCGGCGCTCGCCGAGTCGACGTGGGGTGCGGCCGCCGGCGACCGGGACGTGCTCTATCTGCGGCTGTCGTACGGCGTCGGCGGCGGGGTGGTGGCCGGAGGGGTGCTGCACCGCGGCGCCGACGGAGTCTCGGGGGAGATCGGGCACATCCCGGTGGACCCGGCCGGAAGGCCCTGCGAGTGCGGGGGCACGGGATGCCTGGAGACCGTGGCCTCGATCAGGGCGGTGCTCGACGCCTACCGCGCCCGGGGCGGCCACGGCGACGACCTGCCCGCGCTGAGGGCCGCCGCGGAGGCGGGGGACCCGATCGCCCTCGGCCTGCTGTCCGACGTGGGCGGCCGGATCGGCCGGGTGCTCGCCGCGCTGTCCAACGCGATCGGGCCCAGGGTGATCGTCATCGGCGGCGAGCTGGCCGAGATCGGCGCTCCGCTCCTGGGGCCCGTCCAGGAGGCCCTGGACGCGGGCGCGGTGCCGATCTCGCGCCGTCGGCTGACCCTGCGCCGGGCGGCGCTCGGCGACGTCGCGGGCGCGCTCGGCGGCGTCGCGCTGGCGCTCGGGGAGTCTCCGCTGCTGTCGCGCTACCCGGCCGCGGAGCCGGAGCCCGGCCCCGCGGATCCACGCGCCCACGGATACGGCAGCGTGCCGGCCCGGCCGCGCCCGGCCCTGACCCCGCTGCCGTCGCTGCCCGTCAGCCGAGGGCGACGGGCAGCGTCTTGATGCCGTTGATGAAGTAGGACCTCAGCCGTCTGGCCTCGCCGGTCTGCCGGATGCCGGGCAGGCGCTGGGCCAGCACCTCGAACAGCACCCGAAGCTCCAGCTTGGCCAGGTGGTTGCCGAGGCAGAAGTGCGCCCCGCCGCCGCCGAAGCCGATCTGCGGGTTGGGGTCGCGGCCGATGTCGAACTCGTCGGGCCGCTCGAAGACCTCCTCGTCCCGGTTGGCCGACGCGTAGAAGACCACCACTTTGTCGCCCGCGGCGATCTTCTGGCCGCGGATCTCGGTGTCCGCCGTGGCCGTACGCCGGAACAGGTTGACCGGGGACACCCAGCGGACGATCTCGTCGGCTGCCGTCCTGGCGAGGGAGGGGTCGTCCACCAGGCGCTTCCACTGGTCCGGGTGCTCGAAGAGGGTCAGCATGCCTCCGGACGCGGCGTTCCTCGTGGTCTCGTTGCCCGCCACGATCAGCAGCAGGACGAACAGGTCGAACTCGTCCTCGGTCAGCGTCTGCCCGTCCTCGTCGGGCTGCAGGAGCCTGGTGACGATGTCGTCGCGCGGGTCCTGCCTGCGCGCCGCGGCCAGCGTGTGGGCGTACGAGTAGACCTCGAAGGCGGCGGCCTGTCCCTCCTCGGGGCTGGTGGAGTAGTCGGGGTCGTCGCTTCCGATCATGCGGTTGGACCACTCGAAGATCTTGTCCCGGTCCTCGACCGGCGCGCCGAGCAGCTCGCAGATCACGTACAGCGGGAGTGGCGCGGCGATGTCCCGCACGAAGTCGACGTCGGGCTTGCTCTGGACCTCGTCCACCAGGGCGTGGCAGATGTCGCGGATGTGCTCCTCCAGCCGCCCGATCTGGCGCGGGGTGAAGCCGCGGTTGACCAGCGAGCGGCGCCGGGTGTGGTCGGGCGGGTCCTGATTGAGCATCATCAGCCGCTGGAACTCGCGCTGCTCCTCGGGCATCTCGTCGAACAGCGCCAGTTTGCGCGCCGAGGAGAACAGGTCGGAGTGGCGGGAGACGTGGACGACGTCCGCGTGCTTGGTGACCGCCCAGAACCCGGGCCAGTCGCCCTCTCCCTCGTGCCAGTAGACGGGCGCGTCACCCCTGAGCCGGCGGAGCTGGTCGTGCGGCACTCCGCTGCGCGCGTAGCGGTCCTTGTCGACGAGGTTGATTTCCATGGCATCACCTAATCGGGTTTGGCTGCCCTTGGTAAGAGGGACGATCGCCCTGTCGGCGGCGGCGACAGCGTGATCAAGCGCTTGTTCGCATTGATTCTGAAACGGGTTCTATTACGGGTGCGGCGGCCCGTCAAGCGACCCGCAGGTGACGGATCGCTGCCGCCGCCTTGTCGGTGGGCTCTGGTACGACTGGGCGCATGGGTGTGAGCGTCGAGGAGTTCCTGGCCATGGTGAACCGGTTGCCCGAGGTCGGCCAGGGTGAGGGTGGCGACTGGGTCTCGTTCAAGGTGCGCGGCAAGGGTTTCGGCTACCTGTGGGAGCGGACCGAGACGGTGGGCCTCAAGGCGACGATCGAGGAGCAGATCGCGCTGGTGGCCGAGCGGCCCGAGGTGTTCGAGCCGCAGTTCACCGCCGGGCGTTTCGGCTGGGTCGTGGTCCATCTGGCCAAGATCGACCCTGACGAGCTGTTCGAGCTGGTGACCGAGGCGTGGTGCCTCACCGCGCCGAAGTCCCTGGTCGAAGCGCACGAATCCCGGTAGCGGCCCGTCGTGGTGGAGCGCCGTCACAGCGCGCGGCGCAGCCACTCCTCCACCCCCGCGATGTGGACGGTGGCCCAGGCCTGGGCGATCTCCGGCCGGCGGCCCGCGATGGCCTCGTAGATGGCGGCGTGCTGCGCCCGCGTCGTATCGGCCGCGCCCTCCTGGGTGAGGCCGCGCCAGATGCGGGCTCGCGCGGTCGGGCCGGAGATGCTCTCGATGAGCGAGCCGAGCACGGGGTTGCCCGAGCCCTCGGCGATCTTCTGGTGGAACCGCAGGTCGTTGACGACGAAGTCCTCCGCGCTCGGCTGCTCGGGGAACGCGTCCAGGATGTCGCGCAGCTCGGCGATGTCCTCGTCGGTCATCCGGGTCGCCGCCATCGCGGTGGCCGCGGGTTCGAGGATGCGCCGCACCTCGAAGAACTGCAGGACCGTGTCGTCCTGGTGGAAGTCGACCACGAACGACAGGGCGTCCAGCAGCAGGCCCGGCTGCAGGCTGGTGACGTAGGTGCCGTCGCCCTGCCGCACGTCGAGCACGTTGA
This sequence comes from Microbispora sp. NPDC046973, assembly GCF_040644495.1. NCBI lineage: Bacteria > Bacillati > Actinomycetota > Actinomycetes > Streptosporangiales > Streptosporangiaceae > Microbispora > Microbispora sp. NPDC046973. The sequence goes on from NZ_JBEYWQ010000015.1 coordinate 13,076, forward strand.
TCAGGGCGAGCGCGCGGACGGCCTCCCGCAGCGAGTTGCGTGACAGCCCCAGCCGCTCGGCCAGGTCCGCCTCCCGGGGCAGCCGGTCGCCCGGACCCAGCTCGCCCGACAGGATCATGTCCTTGATGCTGCTGATCGCCGCGTCGGTGACCGCCACGCCCCGTCTCCCTGCCGCGCGTCTTCGTCCGGGGTCGCGCTCAGCCCGCCCGGGGGAATTGTACGGCCAGGTCCTGATCATCCCTGCGGGCACGGGCGGCCGACCGTCCGTTTCCTACGCTCGACGGCAGAGGGGGGCCGTCGGCGACCGGATCGCCCGGTTCTGTCATGCTTGAGAAGATTGAGAGGCGGCCGCGCCGACTGTCGCCGCATTGGAATTGGATCCAATAGAGCTGGAACCTGTTCTATCCCGATAAGGACGAATGGGTGAACGAAGTCCGTCTGACTTGGCGATCTTACTGACGGTTATGCGGCGGTCGATCTCGTGACGCGGGAAAGCGCGGTCGTCAATAGAAGGAAAATCTAGAAACCCGCCAGCAGCCGCTCGGCGGCGATCTCGATGCGGTGCTGGATCTGCTCGTAGGTGCGCCGCCCGCGCAGCATCTCCAGCAACTCCTGCACCCAGACTCCCGCCAGGGAGCCGGTGAGCGCGAGCTGGTCCTCCGCGGGAAGGCTCACCGTGCGGCCGTCGGTGGCGACGCGCAGCAGCAGGCTCGCCATCCGGTCGCCGAACGGCGCCTCCACCTCCGCCATGATCAGGGAGCGGATGAGCGCGTCGGCGAGCTCCGGCTCGCGCATGAGGCCGCGGGTGGCCCGCATCAGCACGTCGACCGCGCGGCCGGCGGGATGGGTGGCGTGCGGAGGGCGCCGCTCGATGCTGGACTCCAGCAGGTCGATCTCCTCGCCGACCACCGCCACGACCAGGTCCATCTTCGAGGGGAAGTAGCGGTAGAGCGTTCCCAGGGCGACGCCCGCGCGCTCGGCGACCGTGCGCATCTGCATCGCCTCGACGCCTCCGCGGGAGGCGAGGGCGGCCGCCGCCTGGACGATGCGCCGGCGCCGCTGGTGCTGGCTCCTGGTGCGGACCCCGGGAGTGGCCGGGGCCGGATGGCTGCCCGTGGCCGAGGGGCCTTCGGGAAGCGGTGAGGGAGCGTCGGCGACTGCATGCGAAGTGCGCATAGGAACACGTTATCTGATTTTCGCTCCTTCCGGATGGTTACCCGTCAGTCACAAAAGCGCTGGCGGCTAAATGACTTTCCTGTTTCAGCCGCGTGTCGTCGACGGTTCGCGAGTCTCCCTCTGGACAGAGATTAGAATCCGTTCTAGTTTGCCGTTCTGGGCGGGGATCTCGCCCCGCAGGCAGGTCCTGGAACACGCGGGAGGCCCGGTGGACTTCGATCTCGACGAGACCCATGCGGAGTTGCGCGCGCTGGCCGCGTCGGTGCTGGACCGGGAGGCGGACCAGGCCAGGATCGAGGCGCACGAGCGTGGCGGCCGGCCGTACGACGCGGGAGCGTGGAAGGCGCTGGCGCAGGCGGGCCTGCTCGGCGCGTGCCTGCCGCCCGAGGCGGGCGGGGCCGGGCTCGGCCCGCTGGCCATGGCGGTGATCCTGCGTGAGGCGGGAGCGCGCGTCGCGCCGGTTCCCGCGCTGCCCGGCCTGATCGCGGCGCTGACCGTCGCCCGGCACGGGACGGACGCGCAGCGCCGGGCACTCGCGCCGTTCGCCGAGGGGGAGGAGGTGCTGACCGTCGCCTTCCGCGCGGCCGGGGCGGGCCCGGGCGACCCGCCGGCCGCGATCGCCGGGGACGGGAGGATCACCGGGCGGCCCGGAGCCGTCCCGTACGCCGCCGAGGCGTCGGCCATCCTCGTGCCCGCGCGTGCCGGGGACGGGGCCGCACTGTTCCTCGTGCGGCCGGGAGACGCGCGGCTGCGGCCGATCCCGACGCCGACCGGGGAACCCGCGGCCCTGGTCACCCTGGAGGACGCGCCGGCCGAGATGGTGGGGGAGCCGGACGGCGCGGCCGTCGCCGCGCTGCGGCTGAACACTCTGGCCGCCGTGACCGCGACCGCCTCCGGAGTCCTCACGGGCGCGCTCGCGCTGACCAAGGGACACATCGCCGCACGCAGGCAGTTCGACCGGGTGCTCGCCGAGTTCCAGGCCGTGACCATGCAGATCGCCGACGTCTACATCGCCTCACGCGCGCTCGACGTCGCCATGTGGACGGGAGTGTGGCGGCTGGGCGAAGGGCTGCCCGCGGAGCGGGACCTGGCCGTCGCCGCCTACAACGCGGCAGGAGACGCCGTACGCGCGCTCTACACCTGCCAGCACCTGCACGGCGGCATCGGCCTCGACCTGACCTATCCGCTGCATCGTCACTTCGGCCTGGGCAAGCACCTCGCCCATCTGCTGGGCGGCGAGCAGGCCCAGCTCGACCTGATCGGAGCCCTGGTCTGATGTTCATCGAGTTGACGGCGGAGCAGCGGCGGCTCCGCGACGACCTGCGGGACTACTTCGCGTCCTGCCTGACGGCCGAGCAGCGCGCCGAGATCGCCCGCGACCCGTTCGGCGAGGCGTACATGGCGCACTGCCGCAGGCTGGGCCGCGACGGCAAGCTCGGGCTCGGGTGGCCGAAGGAGTACGGCGGGGGCGGCTACGGCCCGGTGGAGCAGCAGATCTTCGCCAACGAGGTCACCCGGGCCGAGGTGCCCTACCCCCTGATCACGCTGCAGACGGTCGGCCCGACGCTGATGCGGTACGGCACGGACGCGCAGAAGGAGTTCTTCCTGCCGCGCATCCTCGCGGGCGAGTGCCACTTCGCCATCGGCTACAGCGAGCCTGAGGCGGGCACCGACCTGGCCTCGCTGCGGACGACGGCGGTGCGGGACGGCGACCACTACGTGGTCAACGGCCAGAAGGTGTTCACCTCGGGCGCGCACCACGCCGATTACGTCTGGCTGGCCGCGCGCACCGATCCGGCGGCGAAGAAGCACCGCGGGATCACCATGATGATCGTCGACTGCACGGACCCCGGGTTCTCCTGGACGCCGATCATCACGATGGACGGCCGTCACCACACCAACGCGACGTACTACTCGGACGTGCGCGTCCCACTCGACATGGTCGTCGGCGAGGTGGACAAGGGCTGGGACCTGATCGTCAGCCAGCTCAACCACGAACGCGTCACTCTCGGGCCCGCCGGCAACATCGGGCACACCCTCGACCGTTTCGTCCGCTGGGCGAAGAGCACCCGGGGACGCGACGGCGCGCCGCTGTGGGAGCACCCCGACGTACGGCGGGCCGTCGCCGAGGTGTACGCCTACTTCCGCACGAACGAGTTGCTGAACTGGCAGGTCGCGGCGTCGATGGACCTCGGCTGGCTGGGCGCGCCCGACGCCTCGGCCACCAAGATCTACGCCTCGGAGCGGGTGCAGGACGTCGGCCGGATCGTCGGCGACACGCTGGCCCGCTTCGGCGATCCGTACGACGAGGAGACGCGCGACCTGGTCGAGCGGGTGGACCGGGGCGTCAAGGGCGCGCTCGTGCTCACCTTCGGCGGCGGCGTCAACGAGGTCCAGCGTGAGTTGATCGCCATGCTCGGGCTCGGGCTGCCCAAACCACCACGATGAGCACGCGCCCGGCGCCCGGACGTTCCAGGCGTTCCGGGCTCAGGGCGTGAACACCGTCGGCACGTTGAAGAAGACGACCAGCGCGATGATCAGGCAGATCAGGATGCCGACGACCTCCCACAGCCAGTCGTAGTGCCGCTCGCCCTTGACCCGTCGGCCCTTGCTCGTGCCCTTGCCCTTGCTCGTGCCCCTGCTCTTGCTCGTGCCGCTGCCGCCGCCGGACGGCCTGCCGGCGTGCTTGCGGCTCGGACGGCGGGAGGTGACGGCCCGGGGGACGGGAACCGCCGCGGCGGCCGGGTGGACGAGGGCGTCGGCCTCCGTCGCGGACGTGTCGGCGGCACGCGCGCCGTCCGTCTCCGCCTGCGGCTCCTCGGCTGGGAGGAAAGGCTCGGCCGGTCGCTCCGCCTCCTGAGGCGCGGGAGCGAAGACGTCCATGGGGGGAGCGGCCGGGACAAGCGCCTCGGAGGGCGGCGCCAGCGGAGCGTCGTCCGACGGCTCCTCGGTCCGCGGGAAGTCGCCGGTGGACTCGGCCTGCCGCGAGGTGCCCGCAGCATCGGCGGTGCGGAACGCGTCGAAGGGCACGGCGAAGCGGAGCGTGTCGAACAACGCGTCCAGCGGCTCCGCAGGGCGGGGCGTTCCGGCAGTCCCCAAGGCGTCGAACGGCTCCGCGGGGCGCGGCGTGCCGGCAGTCCCGAAGGCGTCGAACTGCTCCGCCGGGCGCGGGGTGGTGCCGAGGGTGTCGAAGGGCTCGGCCGGACGGGGTGCGCCGGAAGCCCCGAAGGCGTCGAACGGGTCCGCGGGGCGCGGGGCGGTGCCGAAGGCGTCGAACGGCTCCGCGGGGCGTGGCGTGCCGGACGTTCCGAAGGCGTCGAAGGGCTCCACGGGGCGGTCGAACGGGTCCGCCGGGCGCGGGGTGGTGCCGAAGGCGCCGAAGGGCTCCGCGGGGCGTGGCGTGCCGGACGTTCCCAAGGCGTCGAACGGGTCCGGGCGGTGAGCGGCCGTGGTGCCGAAGGCGTCGAACGACTCGGGGGCGGTATTCGCGACCTCCGGAGCAGGTGGCGGCGTGGCGGGCGCAGCGTGCGCGGGTTCCTGCGGGGACGCCTGCGGCTCCACGGGCGCGGACAGGGCCGCCGGTCGCTCCGCGGGCGCGGGCCGCCCGGGGCGCTTCCTGCGCAGACGGCCCTCGCCGAGCGAGTTGAGCAGCGCCCCGCGCAGCCGGGGCATGGGCTCGGTCGCCGCCTCGTGCTTGGCCTTGCGCCGGGAGCCCTGCGGCTGCGCGATGGCGTCGGCCTTGACCACGCACGTGTTGGTGACCTGGTCGGGGTCGCTCAGCGGCAGCGGCCAGGTCGGCGTGGTCGGCCACAGCCTCTTGGTGACCAGGCCGGAGGACCGCTCCCCGCCCGTCGCGGCGCTGACCGGCTCCTCGTACGGCAGCGCCGCAAGCACCCGGTCGCGTACGGACGCGGCCGGCCGGTGCCAGGGCAGCCGGGCCAGCACGTCCCCGATGGGGGAGACGCCGATGGCGTCGTAGACCTCGGCGACGGAGGCGGGCACGAACGGCGCCGACCTCGCGGCGGTGACGGCCGTCTCCAGCGTCTGGGCGAAGCGGCGCGTCGCCCCCGCGATCAGCTCCTCGGCGGTGTCGGCCGCCACGTCGAGGACAAGCGCCAGTTCGGGCGCCGTCAGGCCGCACACCTCCGACAGCAGCAGGACCTCACGCTGGTGGGGCCGGATGTCCCGGAACACCCGCTCGATCAAGGCGGTGGCGGGGTCGGCGACGGAGTCGACGGCCGGCAGCGCGTAGCTGACGTCCCGGCGGTAGATCTCCCGGCGAGCCAGCGCGTACAGCGCGGCACGCGAGGGCGGCTCGGCGGTCGGAGCGGTGGTGAAGACGGCCACTACGGCGTCGGCGGCGGACGCGGTCTCACCGAGCTGGTCGTGGCAGTACGCGAACAACCCGGCGGCGTGACGCTCGTAGAGCTCGGCGATCAGCTCGCTCCTGGAGCGCTGACCGGTGAGCGGTGCAGTCACGACCGGCTCCTCTGAGTTCTTGGCTGGTCCGTATCGGAGGGACGCGGCGGTGGGACGGGAGAGGCGTGAGAGTAATCATGCCAACACATCACCGCGCCACGCATCATGAGATGCCCTATTGATAGATATCTAGGCCCGGATATCGAGGGTTCCCACCGTAGGCTGGCCGCCGGGCGGTGTGTCCGGAACGGGTCGCGTTTTGATATCCGGGAGGTTCACGGGGAAGAGCGAGTGGGCCTCCCGATGTTGGCTTGATCGCACACTCTTTCGAAGGGCGAGATGGCGTGATCACGTTCGAAGACGTCACCAAGCGCTACCGGGACGGAACGGTGGCCGTGGACGACCTCAGCCTGGAGGTGCCCACGGGTGCGATCACCGTGTTCGTGGGCCCCTCCGGCTGCGGCAAGACCACGTCGCTGCGGATGATCAATCGCATGATCGACGCTACCTCCGGCCGCATCACCCTGGACGGTCAGGACGTGCGCGAGATCGACCCGCCCACGCTCAGGCGCGGTATCGGGTACGTGATCCAGCAGGCAGGCCTGTTCCCGCACCGCAAGATCGTGGACAACGTGGCGACGGTGCCGTACCTGCTGGGCTGGAGCAAGAAGAAGGCGCGCGCCCGCGCCATGGAGCTGCTCGAGCTGGTCGGGCTCGACCCCGGCCTGGCCGTCCGCTATCCCTTCCAGCTCTCGGGCGGGCAGCAGCAGCGCGTCGGCGTGGCCCGGGCGCTCGCGGCCGACCCTCCGGTGCTGCTCATGGACGAGCCGTTCAGCGCCGTCGACCCGATCGTGCGGGCCAGCCTGCAGGACGAGCTGCTGCGGCTGCAGTCGGAGCTGCGCAAGACGATCGTGTTCGTCACCCACGACATCGACGAGGCGGTCAAGCTCGGCGACACGGTGGCCGTCATGCGCGTCGGCGGGCGGCTGGCCCAGATGGCCGGCCCGGCCACGCTGCTCACCGAGCCCGCCGACGACTTCGTCCGCGAGTTCCTCGGCCGCGACCGCGGCATCCGGCGGCTGTCGTTCATCTCGGCCAAGGAGGTGCGGCTGAGCCCGGCGCCGTCCGGCCTCGCGACCGACGAGGACGGCAGGCCGCTCGGCTGGCGGACCGCGGACGGGCTCGCGGCGTACGGGACCTTCAACCCCGAGACCGACTCGCTGCGCGTGGCGCTCGACGCGGCGTTGCTGTCGCCCAACGGCACCGCGGTCGCGGTGGACGAGGAGGGCCGCGTGCGCGGCGTGGCCGGCCGGGACGCGATCGACGAACTGCTCGCCGAGTACGCCCCGCCCGCCGCGGGCCCCGCACCGGGTGGCTCGGGCGGCTCGGGCGCCGGCTCCTCCGAGGGGGCGCCCGCGTGACCGAGGAGCCCCTGGTCCGCTGGGACTGGATCGCGCGCAACTGGGCCAACGGAGGCCCCACCGCGATCAGCGCCCTGCTGGAGAACCACGTCGTGATGGCCTTCCTGCCCGTGCTGCTCGGGCTGGTCGTCGCCCTGCCGCTGGGCCTGGCCTGCGTGCGCTGGCGCTGGCTCTACCAGCCGACGGCCGCGCTGATGAACGTCACCTATTCGCTGCCGTCCCTCGTGCTGTTCTCGATCTTCCTGTCGGTCACCGGGCTCACCCGGTCGACCGTCGTCATCCCGCTGACGTTCTTCGCGCTCGCGGTGCTGATCCCCGCCGTGGTGGACGGCCTGGCCTCGGTGCCCGATCCCGTACGGCAGTCGGCCGTGGCCATGGGGTTCCGGCCCGCGCGCCGGCTGCTCCGGGTCGAGTTGCCGGTCGCGGTGCCGGTGGTCCTGGCCGGGCTGCGGGTCGCGACCGTGTCCAGCATCAGCCTGGTCAGCGTGGGCGCGCTCATCGGCCAGGGCGGGCTGGGCAACCTGTTCATCGACGGCTGGCAGCGCCAGTTCTACACGCCGATCGTGGTCGGGATCGTGCTCATCGTCCTGCTCGCCGTGCTCGCCGACGGGCTGCTCGTGCTCGCCCAGCGGCTGCTGACCCCCTGGTCCCGGGCGAGGAGGACGGCGTGAACTGGCTGGCCGACTTCTTCGGCGACGCGGCGCACTGGTCGGGCCCGGACGGCATCCCGGTCCGGCTGCTGGAGCACCTGGAGTTCTCCGCGGCGGCCTTCCTCGTCGCGGCGCTGATCGCCGTGCCGCTCGGCATGCTCATCGGCCACACCGGCCGCGGGGCGCTGCTCGTCGTGGTCGCGGCGAACGCCGCCCGGGCGTTGCCGACGCTCGGCCTGCTCGTGCTCGTGGTGCTGCTGGCGGGCGTGGGGACCGTCCTGCCGGTGCTGATCCCGCTGATCGTGCTGGCGGTCCCGCCCATCCTGGTGAACACCTACGAGGGTGTGCGTGGAGTGGACGCCGACCTGCGCGACGCCGCGTACGGCATGGGCCTGCGCGGGCGTCAGGTGCTGTTCAGGACGCTGACCCCGGTCGCGCTGCCGCTGATCCTGCTGGGCCTGCGCCTCGCGGCCATCCAGGTCGTCTCGACCGCCACCGTCGCCGCGTTCGTCGGGCTGGGCGGGCTCGGCCGGTTCATCATCGACGGCCTGGCGACCAAGACCTACGCGGACGTGATCGGGGGAGCGGTCCTGGTGGCCGCCCTCGCCCTGGCCGTCCAGTTCGCCTTCGTCCTGCTCGACCGGGTGGCCGTCTCGCCCGGTGTCCGTCAGGTCCGCTAATTTCGCTATTATCCCCCTAAAATGAAGGGATTTTCTGGTATGAGGCGTTTCTTCGGCGTCGCGGTGGTCACCCTGACCGCGGCGCTCACGTTATCGGCCTGCGGGGGCTCCGACCCCCTCTCCACGACCGCGTCCGCGGCCCCGTCGGCGTCGGGCTCGGGCGGCGCCGCCGCCGCGAAGGTCGTCGTCGGCTCCTTCAACTTCCCCGAGAGCGTCCTGCTCGCCTCGATGTACGCCCAGGCCCTCCAGGCCAAGGGGGTCACGGTCGAGGAGAAGCCCAACATCGGCAGCCGCGAGGTCGTCTACGACCAGATCAAGAGCGGCGGCCTGACCGTGCTGCCCGAGTACGCCGGGTCGCTGCTGGCGTTCGTCGACAAGTCCAGCACGGCCAGGACCAAGGACGAGATCCTCTCGGGTCTGAAGGCCAAGCTGCCCCCGGAGCTGGAGATCCTTGAGCCCGCGGCGGCCGAGGACAACAACTCGCTGACGGTCACCAAGGCCACGGCCGACAAGTACAAGCTCACCAGCATCGAGGACCTCGCCAAGGTGGCGAAGGACTTCGTGGTCGGCGGTCCGCCGGAGTTCAAGCAGCGTCAGGAGGAGAACTTCAAGAACGTCTACGGCCTGGAGTTCAAGCAGTGGAAGCCCACCGGGGACACCACCGCTGACGCGATCAAGAGCGGCACGGTCCAGGTGGGCAACGTGTTCACCACCGACCCCAAGATCGTGCTGAACGACCTCGTGCCGCTGCAGGACAACAAGAACGCCTTCGGCTCGGAGAACGTGACGCCCCTCGTCTACAAGGCCGGCGTGAACGACACCGTGACCTCCACGCTGAACGCGGTCTCCGCCAAGCTGGACACCCAGACGCTGGTCTCCCTGATGAAGCGGATCTCCGTCGACAAGGACGACCCGCCCGTGGTGGCCAAGGACTGGCTCACGCAGAACGGCCTGGTCTGACGCTCGGGACAGAGGTGAACGCCTCCCGGTGGAGCGGGGCTCTCGCTCCTAACCGGGAGGCGTTCGTCTGTACCCAGTGGACGGGGATCGGTCCGACGCGGTGTCGTGTCAGCGGCCGCGTCAGCACGGCGACGGCGCGATGTCAGGGCGACCGGCGATCGTGGAGGCCATGAACGGCTCAGCGATCGCGGCCCCGGGGCCGCGAAAGGCTTCCGAAGACACGATCGTGCCCGGCGGGCGATGAGGGGAATGACCATGGAACACACCGTCACCACGCTGCCGACCGCGCGTCGGTCCGGCTGTCCCTTCGACCCGCCCGCGGAGCTGATCGACGCCCGCCGTCACGGCCCGATCAGCCGCTACCTCTTCCCCGACGGGCACCAGGGCTGGCTGATCACCGGATACGACCTGGTCCGGTCGGTCCTGGCCGACTCGCGGTTCAGCTCACGCAAGGAGCTCATGCGCCACCACCCGCTGATCGATTACGGCGACATCGAGGTCCCCCCGGCGCCGCCCGGCGAGTTCCTGCTCATGGACGAGCCGCAGCACAGCCGCTACCGCAAACCGCTGGTGGGCAAGTTCACCGTACGGCGGATGCGACTGCTCACCGAGCGCGTCGAGCAGATCACCGCGGAGCACCTGGACGCCATGGAGAAGGCCGGGCCGCCGGCCGACCTGGTGACCGCGTTCGCCAAGCCCATCCCCTCCGTCGTCATCTGCGAGCTGCTAGGCGTGCCGTACGAGGACCGGGGCTTCTTCCAGGACAACATCGACAAGTTCCTCGGCGGGGAGGCCGGCGACGAGGAACTGTTCGCGGCCTACACCGCGACCCAGCAGTACCTCGCGGAGCTGGTGGCCGCCAAGCGCGCCAACCCCACCGACGACGTGCTCAGCGACCTCACCGACAGCGACCTGACCGACGAGGAGCTGCGGGGGATGGCCCTGATCCTGCTGTCGGCCGGATACGACACCACCGCGAACATGCTCGCACTGGGCACCTTCGCGCTGCTGCAGAACCCGGACCAGCTGGCCGCGCTGCGCGCCGAGCCCACGCTCATCGACCAGGCCGTCGAAGAGCTGCTGCGCTATCTGAGCGTCGCCAAGACGTTCATGAGGACGGCGCTGGAGGACGTCGAGCTGGGCGGCCGGACCATCGCGGCCGGGACGAGCGTCATCCTGTCCCTCAACACCGCCAACCGCGACCCCGAGCGCTTCGCCGACCCCCACGTGCTCGACCTGCGCAGGCAGGACGGCGGCCACCTGGCCTTCAGCCACGGCATCCACCAGTGCCTGGGCCAGCAGCTCGCCCGAGTCGAGATGCGGGTCGCCTTCCCCGCGCTGCTCAACCGCTTCCCCACGCTGCGCCTGGCCGTACCGGCGGAAGAGGTCAGCCTGCGCCCGGAGACCGCGGACATCTACGGGGTGAAGAGTCTCCCGGTCACCTGGGACGTGTGACCGGGGGACACGGCTGACCGCGACCGGCCCACGGCCGGCCCGGCCTGGGTGGGCGGTGTGCGCGCGGTGCCGATTAGCCGGTGCCGCCACGGATCGGCACAATTGCTGACGTGCGAGTCGAACTGCTCGGACCGTTCGAGGTCCGGAACGGCGATGGGGCCGTGGTGGAGGTGCCCGGGATTCGGCTGCGCGCACTGCTCGCCGCGCTCGCCCTCGAACCCGGCCGGATCGTCACGCGGGCGAGGCTGGTGGACTGGATCTGGGGACAGCGGCCGCCCGCGGACGAGGTCAACGCCCTGCAGGCGTTGGTGTCCAGGCTGCGCAGGGTGCTGCCGGACGGTGTGATCGAGGCGGACTCCGGCGGATACCGGCTCGCCGTGGCTCCTGACGCCGTGGACGTGTGCCGGTTCGAGCGCCTGGTCGGTCAGGCCCGTGCCGCCGAGCCCGCGGCGCGGGCGGATCTGCTGCGCTCGGCCCTGGCGCTGTGGCGCGGTACGGCCATGGCGGACATCGCGCTGCGAGACAGCGACGCGTTCGACGCCGCGGTCGCGCGTCTGGACGAACTCCACATCTCCGCGCTCGGGGATCGGGTGGACGCGGACATCCGCCTCGGCCGCGGCTCGGAGCTGGTCTCCGAGCTGACCGAGCTGGTCGCGGCCTATCCGCTGCGAGAGGGGTTCGTGGCGGCCCTCATGCGGGCGCTCGCCGAGGCGGGGCGTACGGCTGAGGCGCTGACCGTGTACCAGCGGACGCGCGAGCGGCTCGCCGATGAGCTGGGCGCCGACCCGTCGGCCGAGCTCTCCGCGCTGCACACCGCGTTGCTGCGGGGCGAGCTGGGCGAGCGGTCGGAGAACCACAGGACGAACCTGCGCGCCGAGCTGACGAGTTTCGTCGGCGACGCCGGCCACATCGCCGCGGTCGCCGATCTGGTCTTCAGGCACCGGCTGGTCACCTTGACGGGGGCGGGCGGCTCCGGCAAGACGAGGCTGGCCACGGAGACCGCGCGCACGATGCTCGCCGAGTTGCCGGACGGGGCGTGGCTGGTCGAATTGGCCTCGGTGCGGGCGGGCGGTGACCTGGCGCAGGCCGCCCTCACCGCGATCGGCCTGCGTGACCAGGCACTGCTCGGCGCCGCGCGGGGCGGGGAGCCGATGGACCAGCTCGCCGCCGCGGTCAGGGAGCGCTCGATCCTGCTGATCCTGGACAACTGCGAGCACGTGATCGAGGCGGCCGCGGCTTTCGTGGATCGGCTTCTGGGGGAGTGCCGGAGGCTGCGGATTCTGGCCACGAGCAGGGAACCGCTCGGTATCACCGGGGAGGTGCTGTGGCAGGTCGAACCGCTCGCGCTGCCCCCGGACGGGGCGGACCCCTCCGAGGCCGGGTCGTCACCCGCGGTGCGGCTGCTGCGGGATCGCGCGGCTCTGGTGCGCAAGGACGTCGGCTCCGACGCGCACACCCTGTCGGCCATGGCGCGGATCTGCCGGGCGCTCGACGGGATTCCGCTGGCGATCGAACTGGCCGCGGCGCGGCTGCGCACCATGTCCGTCGACCAGCTGGCACGCCGGCTCGACGACCGATTCCTTCTGCTGACCGGCGGCAGCCGTACGGCGCTGCCCCGGCACAAGACACTGCGCGCGGTCGTGGACTGGAGCTGGGACCTGCTGACCGAGGCCGAACGCCGCGTGCTGCGGCGGCTGTCGGTGTTCTCCGGCGGGGCGAGCCTCGAGGCGGCCGAACGGGTGTGCGGGGACGAGGCGTTCGCCGGGGAGCAGGTGCTCGACGTGCTGACCGCGTTGATCGAGAAGTCGCTGCTGCTCGCCGACGGCGAGGACACCCCGCGCTACCGGATGCTCGGCACGATCAGGGAGTACGCGGCGCAGCGGCTCGCCGAGGCCGGGGAGACCGAGCAGACGCGCCGGGCGCACCTCGCCTACTTCGTCGAGCTGGCCGAGACGGCCGATCCGCACCTGCGCCGGGCCGAGCAACTGGAATGGCTGTCCAGGCTCGAGGCCGAGCACGACAACATCAGCGCGGCCCTGCGCGGGGCGATCGCCGAGGGATGGGCCACGGAGGCGATGCGGCTGGTCGGGGCCGCCGGCTGGTACTGGTACCTCAGCGGGCACAGGGCCGAGGGCACCGAGTTGAGCATCGCGGCGGCTTCGCTGCCCGGTGAGGTGCCCGACGAGGTGCGGGCGATGGCGTACACCATCGTGGTGGTGTTCGTGAGCTCCAGGGTCGGCGGCGATCAGTTTCAGGCGCGGGAGTGGATCGAGGAGGCGCACCGGCTCGCCCAGCGCAGCGGGTATCGCAATCCGCTGCTCGGGTTCGTCGCGCCGCTGGAGCGGATGCTGCAGGGTCCGGCGGAGTTCCTGCCCGCGTTCGAGCCGCTCATCCGCGACGACGATCCGTGGGTGCGTGCACAGGCCAGGCTCGCTCGTGGCCGGCTGCGGCTCACGCTCGGCGGCGACGAGACCGATGTGGACATCGACGCCGAGATCGGCCTCGCCGAGTTCCGTACGCTGGGTGAGCGGATGGGGATCTCGCTGGCGCTGACCTTCCTGGCCGATCGGCTCGCCATGCGCGGTGAGTTCGCACGCGCGTGCGAACACTACGAAGAGGCGGCTGTGGCGCTGACCGAGGTGGGCGCGACCGAGGACGTGGTCGGTCTGCGGGCGCGGCAGGCTCAGCTGTACTGGCTGCTCGGCGACGAGCCGTCCAGCACCTCCGCGATGGCCGAAGCGCAGCGGTGCGCGGGCGGGATCACCTGGCCGGGCGTGCTCGGCGAGCTGGCGTTTTCTGCGGCACAACTGGCCCGCTGGCGCGGCGAGCCGGACCAGGCACGCCGGCATCTGGCCAAGGTGCGGGCGACTCCGGACAACAGGGCGATGGACCAATCCGCCCGTGCCAGGACCATGGACCTGTACGGCTACCTCGCCGAGGATCTCGCAGAGGCCCGCGAATATCGGACCGAGGCATTCCGCGCGGTTGTGGATGTGATGTACCCGCCGATGATCGCCGAGGTGTTGATCGGGATCGCGGATCTCGCGCTGCGCCAGGGAGAGCACGAGCAGGCCGCGCGACTGCTCGCGGCGAGCGACGCCGTGCGCGGCACGCCGGATCGTTCGCAGCCGGACGCTTCCAGGATCGCCGCGGAGACGCGGAATCGCCTCGGTGAATCCGCGTTCACCGAGGCGATCCGTGACGGAGGGCGGAGGGACTGGCGCGAGCTGGCCGAGATCACGCTCGCTTCTTGAACGACGCGCGCGCCCACAGGTAGCCGACCAACGTCAGCCCCACGCACCAGGCGATCGCGGTGACGGCCGAGCCCGTCGACGGCGCGCCGGTCAGCAACCCGCGCAGGGTTTCGATGATCGAGGTGAACGGCTGATACTCGGCGAACTGCCGTGCACCGGGACCCATCTTGTCGGCCGGCACGAACGCGCTGCTCAGGAAGGGAAGGAGCATCAGCGGGACAGCGGCGAAGCCGGCGCTTTCCGGCGTCTTCGCCGCGAGACCGAAGGCGACGGTCAGCCAGCCGATCGCCAGCACCGTCAGCACGATGATGCCGATCACGCCGAGCCATTCCGCGAAACCCGCCGACGGCCGGAATCCCATCAGGAACGCGACCCCGGTGACGATCGCGATGGCCACCAGGCTCCGCAGCATGGTCACGATCACGTGCGCGTTCAGCACCGCGGCCCGGGACACGTCCATGACGCGAAGCCGGTTGATGAAACCGGTCGTCATATCGGAGTTCACGGCGACCGCGGTGGCGCCGATGCCGTAGCAGATGGTCGTCAGCATCAACCCCGGCGTCGCGTAGTCGGCGTAGCCGACGCCGACGCTGAACGCGTCGCCGAAAACGTAGACCATCAGGAACATCAGGAAGACCGGCATGACGACGCCGTTGAACAGCGCCACCGGATTGCGCATCGTGTGCCGGAAGCTGCGCCGCAGCATGGTCGCGGAATCTGCGATGACGTTCATCGGGCGTTGATCTCCTTGTTCGCGGTGCCGGTAAGGGCGAGGAAGACGTCGTCCAGGTCCGGGGTGTGCACCGACAGCTCCTCGACGTCGACGGAGTGCGCGTCGAGCCGGTCGAGCAGCGCGCGCAACGACCTCACACCGCCGTCGCCGGGCACCCGCAGGGCCAGCTCTTCGTCGTCCCTCGTGGACCCGGGCAGGACCCGTGCCGCGGCGTCGAGTTCGTCGCGGCCGGTGAACCGCAGCCGGACGTGGCTGCCGGGGACCCGGCGCTTGAGCTCGTCGGCGGTGCCCTCGGCGACCAGCCGGCCCTGATCGAGCACGGCGATGCGGTCGGCGAGCTGGTCGGCCTCCTCCAGATACTGCGTGGTGAGGAAGATGGTCGCGCCGTCGGCGACCAACTCCCGGATGATCTCCCACATGGTGCGGCGGCTGCGCGGGTCGAGTCCCGTCGTGGGCTCGTCCAGGAAGATGATCTGCGGCCTGCCGACCAGCGTCATGGCGAGGTCCAGCTTGCGGCGCATGCCGCCGGAGTAGGACGCCGCCGGTTTGCTCGCCGCTTCGGCCAGATCGAACCGGTCGAGCAACCGGCCGGCGATCTGCCTGCCCTCCGCCTTGGGCAGGTGCAGGAGATCCGCCATCAGCAGCAGGTTCTCCTCGCCGGTGAGCAGGTCGTCCACCGAGGCGAACTGCCCGGTGACTCCGATCGCCGCGCGCACCGCCTTGGTCTCCGTGGCCACGTCGTGCCCGGCGACGACCGCCTTGCCGGCGTCGGGGGCCAGCAGCGTGGTCAGCACGTTCACCGTCGTGGTCTTCCCGGCGCCGTTGGGCCCGAGCAGGGCGAAGATCGTGCCGGCTTCGACGTCCAGGTCGACGCCGTCCAGCACGACCTTGTCCTTGTACGCCTTCCGCAGCCCCGAGGCCGCGATCGCTGATCCGTTCATGGCGTCCACGATCGCCGACCGCTCTGATACCGCACCGTTGTCGTGCTGACGCGGCCGCTGACACCACTGACACGGGCTGCGGGAACCCGTCCCGCGACGACAGCCCCGGACCCCTCCCGGTCCGGGGCTGGTCTCCCGCCTCGCTCGGTGTCTCCTGCTTATCGGGACAGGGCGAGGTCCACCACGTCGGCGACGGCGCCGTCGGCGCAGGCGCCGACCACGACGTCCGCCGCGGCCCGGACGTCCGGGTGGCCGTCGCCGACCGCGACCCCGAGCCCGGCCACCGCGATCATGTCGATGTCGTTGGGGTTGTCCCCGACCGCGGCGATCTGCTCGAGCGGCACGCCGTGGGACGCTGCCAGAGCGCGGAGCGCGGTGCCCTTGGTCGCGCCCTCCGGCAGCACCTCCAGGTAGGTGGCCTCGGACCGGACCGTCACGGTGCCGGGAATCGTCAGGTCGGGGAGCGGGTCGCCGATCAGCATGCACTTGGTGATCGCACCGGGGGGCAGGGCCGACCAGTCGCCCGGATCCCGCAGAGCGATGCCGTCGCGCCGGGCGTAATCCCGCAGCTCGGGTACGTCGTGTACGGCCAGCGCCTCGCCCCCGCAGAACGCCACCGGATAGACGCCCTCGGGAAGATCGCCGAACATTTCCAGCAGCGTCCGCCACGCCGCCGGCGGCAGGTGACGGGAGCGCAGCACGGCTCCCGTGCCGAGGTCCACCGTACGGGCGCCGTTGTAGAGGATCGCCGCCCCGTCGAGCCCCAGCTCGTCGTAGAACGGCCGGGCCGACAGCTCCATCCGCCCGGTCGCGATGACGACCTCCCCGCCCGCGGCGCGGAAGCGGCGCAGGGCGTCCCTGCTGGCGGGCACCATGGCGAGGTCGCGCCCCACGAGCGTGCCGTCCAGGTCGGTCACGATCCAGCGGATCACGAGGCCGCCCCGGCCGCTCCCGTCGCGACCGCCGCCGAGATGTCCGGGAAGACCTCGGCCATCACCGACCCGGCGAGGTCGAAACCGCCCACGCACGCGACGTAGCCGCCGGGGGTGAAGACGCTGCCGGACAGCGGGACGAACACCCCGCCCGCCTGCTCGACCAGGAGCGACCCGGCCGCGATGTCCCAGGCGTTGACGTTCGTGCCGTGCGCGACGTCGGACCAGCCCGCGGCGACGTGCGCGAGCTTCAGCGCCGCGCTGCCGGGACGGCGGGTGGTGGCGAAGGCGTGCTGGACGCGGGCGAACCGGTGCAGGGCGTCGTCGCCTTCCGTCGTGAGGTCGCGGGGCGTGGGGTAGCTCGACAGCAGCACGGCCTCCCGGTCGCTGCGGGCGCCGGAGCTGCGCAGCGGCGCGCCGTTGCAGAAGGCGCCACCGAGCGAGGCGGTGTACTCGTCGTCGCGCACGGGGTCGTAGACGACGCCGGCCACCACCCGGTCGTCCACCGCGGCGGCGATCGAGGTGCAGAAGAACGGCAGCCCGGCCGCGAAGTTCGCGGTGCCGTCGATCGGGTCGACGTACCAGCGGACCTCGCCCTCGCCGCGTACGCCGCCCTCCTCGCCGACCACCACGCTGCCGGGGCACAGGCGGTCGATGACCTCCCGGATGCGCGCCTCGGCGGCCTTGTCGTGCTCGGTCACCGGGTCGTGGAAGTCGCGCTTCGTGGTGATCTCGGGCCGGGAGCGGAAGGCGTGGCGCAGCAGGTCGCCGACCGATCTGGCCGCCCTGACCGCGATGGCGGCCAGCTCACGTGAGGTGTTCAGGTCCATGTCTCCTCCAGAAGGGTCAGCAGGCCGCGCGGGTCCTCCACGGTCGCCTGGGGGCTCTGGCGCACCCGGTAAGGGATCTCGTCGGTGCTGCCGGAGACCATCAGGACGGTCGCCCCGACTCCGGCGCGGGCGCCGCACACCACGTCGCGGTCGTAGTTGTCGCCGACGTACCAGACCTGCGCGGGGTCGGCGCCCAGGGCCCGGCAGGCGATCCAGATCATCTCGGGGTTGGGCTTGCGCACGCCGACCTCGTCGCTGTAGACCTGCACGGCCACCTGGCGGTCGAGCGCGGCCGTCGTCATGAAGTCGCGGTGGACGGCGCCGCACAGCGCGTTGCTGACGACCGCAGGAGTGACGCCGTTCGCCCAGCAGGCCTCCAGCAGCTCCGCCATCCCCGGCCGCAGCTTGCGCCCGCTGCGCAGCTCGCCCATCCGCCGGCACAACGGGGTCGCCTCCGCGGTCACCAGGGTGCGGGCCTGCTCGGGCCAGTCGCCCCCGACGTAGTCGGCCCAGAACTCCCGATGCGTCATCTCCTCCGGCGCGAAGCGGCGGGAGGTGGAGTCCTTCCAGTACTTGTCCGCGCGCGCACCCGCCCGGATGTCGCTCTCGACCTCCTCGACGGTGAGGCCGTCGAACCCCGCCCGGCACAGCCGCCCGTGCACCTCGGCGGCGAGCTCGGCCGCCCAGGACGGGCGGCGGGTGGTCTCCACGATCACGCCGCCGAAGTCCAGCAGCAGCGCCACGGGCCTGATCACGCCACCGCCCCCATTCCGTCCCAGGCGGCCAGCCGCGCGCCGTCCGCGCCGAACAGGTGCATCCGCTCGGTCCAGCAGGTCACCATGTCGCCGGGGGCCGCCTCGACCGGGGTGTAGGACACCGCGTACGCCTCGGTGTCGAGCACGCGCAGCCGTACGGTCCAGGACGACCCGGCCGGCAGCACGGCCTCGACGACGGCCTCCTCGCACCAGGTGGCGCCGGGCGGCGGGCCGAGGCGCAGCGCCTCGGGCCGGATGCCGACGGCCGCGGGCGCGCATCCGGGTACGCGGGACTCGGCGAAGCGCAGCAGCGATCCGGCCAGGCCGGCGGGGGAGGGCCCGACGTCGACGATCGCCATGGGCGGGCTGCCGACGAACTCGGCGACGAAACGGTTGGCGGGCCGGTCGTACATGTCCATCGGCGCGGCCACCTGCTGCAACTCGCCCTCGTTCATCACCGCGACGTCGGTGGCCATGGTGAGGGCCTCAAGCTGGTCGTGGGTGACGAAGACGATCGTCGCGCCCGACTCCTCGTGGATGCGCTTGAGCTCGGCGCGCATCTCCAGGCGCAGCCGGGCGTCGAGGTTCGACAGCGGCTCGTCGAGCAGCAGCACCGACGGGTTGACGGCGAGCATGCGGGCGAGCGCGACGCGCTGCTGCTGGCCTCCGGACAGCTGGGAGGGGTAGCGGTCCATGGCGGCGTCGACGTGCACCATCTTCAGCGCGGCCTCGGCCCTGGCCCTGCGCTCGGGGGCGGGCACCTTGCGCATGCGCAGGCCGAACTCCACGTTGTCGCGCACGGACAGGTGGGGCCACAGCGCGTAGTTCTGGAAGACCAGGCCCATGCCGCGTTTTTCCGGCGGGACGTACAGGCCGCGCTCGACGGAGTCGAGCACGCGGTCGCCGACGCTGATGGTGCCGGCCGTGGGCTGCTCCAGACCGGCGATCATGCGCAGGGTCGTGGTCTTGCCGCAGCCGGAGGGCCCGAGCAGGCACATGAACGCGCCGTCGGGGACGGTGAGGTCGAGGTTCTTCACGGCGTGCTCGCCGCCGCCGTAGCTCTTGGCGACTCCGGTCAGCGTGATGGCTGGCATCTATCCTCCTAGGCCGGACGCCAGGCTGCTCTTGGTCAGCCGCTGGGTCAGGTACGTCATGGTGAAGGAGACCAACGCGATGACGAGGACGACCGCGTTGGCGAGCTGGGTGTATCCGTAGTCCACGAGGCCGATCGACAGCGTCGTGAGCAGTTCCGTGCCGGTCGTGGTGAGCATGACCACGATGCTGAGCTCCTTGAGCCCGGAGATGAACGGCAGCACGATCCCGGTGACGAGGGCGCCCTTCTGGATGGGGAAGATGATCCGCCCCATCCGCTGGAACCAGGGCGCTCCGGCGATCTGCGCCGCCTCCTCCGGCTCGCGGCCGAGCTGGGTCATCGCCGCGATGCCCGAGCGCGAGCTGTACGGCAGATGGGTCACCGCCATGACGAGGATCAGCAGGAACGTCGTGCCGTACAACGCGGGGATCGGGCCGCGGGCCACGGCGAACAGCGACAGCGAGGCGGCGGCGAACGCGATGCCGGGGACGAGGTAGGGCAGGAAGGAGACCTGGCGGAGGAAGAAGGCGACGCGCGGGGCCGTGCCGCGCACCACGACGTATCCCACCAGCAGCCCGGCGACCGCGCAGATCACCGAGGCCAGGCCGACGATGCGCAGGGAGTTCCATGCCGCCGCCCACAGCTCGGAGCCGCGGAAGACGCCGTGGGGGAACCCGACCGCCCCCGGCAGCCGCTCGGCGAACCAGTAGTCGAGGGTGAAGGTCGACAGGTCCAGCGGCGTACGGGTGACCGTGGACAGCAGCAGGGTGAACACCGGGACCAGCACGCTCACCCCGAAGACCACCAGGCCGAGCGCGAACGCCGGCCAGCGCAGGCGGCGCAGGTCGCTCAGCCGGTCCATGCCGCCCTTGCCTCCGACGGTGACGAACCGGCGGTGCTCGCGGGTCATCCGGGTGTCGGCGAGCACGATCACCACCCCGACGACCACGATGACCGTGGCGAGCACCGAGGCCACGCCCGTGCTGCGGTCGCGGATCGACTGGAACAGCCCGGTGGACAGCACCCGGAAGTCGGCGGGCAGCCCCAGCACGTACGGCGTGCCGAACGTGCCGAGCACCCGGCCGACCACCAGCAGCACGGCCGACGACAGCGCGGGGAGCATCAGCGGGATCACGATGCGGCGCACGACCGTGCGCTGCGGCGCGCCGAGGATGCGCGCCGAGTCCACGAGCTGCGCGTCGATGCGCCGCAGCGCGTTGCCGACCAGGAGCAGCACGAACGGGTAGTAGTGCAGCCCGAGGGTCACGATGATCGGCAGCGCGCCGTACGCCAGCCAGTCGGGCGTGCGCACGCCCTGGGCCTGGAGGAACCCGACCTGACCGCCGGCGCGCTCGTTCTTGAACAGCGTGAGCCACGCCAGCGAGAAGGTCCACGACGGCAGCATGTAGGGGATCACCAGCGCGCCCGCCAGCCACTTGCGTCCCGGCACGTTGGTGCGGGTCACCAGCCACGCCATGCCGCCGCCGAGCACCAGGGCGAACAGCACGGTGCCCAGCGCGACCACCAGCGTGTTGAGCAGCGGCTGCCAGAACAGCAGCCCGCTGATCTGGGAGCGGAAGACCCGCCAGAGGTAGTAGCCGGTCCACTCGCCGACCGCCTGCCCGGCGTGCACGTCGTCGCCGTACTGCAGGCGGAAGGCGTCGGACAGCACGGCGACCAGCGGCGCCACGACGAGATAGCCGAGCACGACGACGAGGATCAGCCCGAGCGCGGCGGTCGGGTCGTGGCGCAGGACGCGGAGCCGATAGAGCAGCCTGCGCGATCTGGGTGGTCGGGGCGGCGTCTCCGCCTTGGTCACAACAGCCATGGGGGGTACTTCCTTCGAGGTCGGGGACCGCCGGAGTGCGGGGCCCCGCTTTCTGAGTTGCCGGGATGCCAGGGGAGTTGCCGGGATGCCGGGGGAAGGGGCGGGGCTCGGGCGCGGAGCCGGGGGTTCGGGGCGGGGGCGTGGGGCTCAGTGGCTGCGTTTGAGCATGGCGTCGGCGAGCGCGTCGGCGGCCTCGCCGAGCCGCCGGCCCACCGCGTCGAGGCGGGCCAGCAGCTCGCGCTCGCGCAGCGTCTCCATCCGCAGCGGGCCGCTGAACAGCTCGGCGAGCCGGGCCTGGCAGAGCTGCCGCAGGCGGTTGCAGCACTTGCGGGTGGCGAGCACGGCGACGGTCACCGAGCCGGGGTCGTCGAGCATCTTCAGCACGGCCGCGTCCAGCTCGTCCAGGCCGTCGATCACCGCCTGCAGCGGCTCGACCGCGAAGCCGAGGTCCTCCGGCCCGAACAGGTCGGTCTCGCGTACGTAGTCGCGCAGGTGGTCGAGGACGTCGTCGATGGACCGGGAGAGCCGGAACAGGTCCTCCCTGTCGATGGGGGTGGCGAGCACGCGGCGCAGGGTCTCCACGAGCTCGGCCCGCGCCGCGTCCCCCTCGTGCTCCACCTCGGCCATCCGGGCCCGCGCGGCCGACCGGTCCGTCGCGCCGGCGGCGGTGGCGCGGGCGAGCCCGGCCCCGTCCCGCGCGACCGCGATCTGCCCCCGGACCAGGCCGACCACCCGCCGTGCCGACCGCCCCCGCAGGTCGTCCCAGGCCCGCGCGAACCGGCGGGAACGCCCCCGCGCGCCGGTCACCGCAGCCTGAGCGCCAGCCCCGCCAGGCAGCCCAGCGCCAGCGACGACGGCAGCGTGACCAGCCACGCCGTTCCCATGTTCACCACTGCCTGCCATCGCACCCTCCGTGCTCCTTCGCTTGCCGCCACGCCGACGACGCCGGCCGTGATGGACTGGGTCATGCTCACCGGGCTGCCGAGGGCCGAACTGCCGAGCACGGCGCCGGTGGCCGCCGTCTCCGCGGAGACGACGTGCAGCGGCCGGGTGATGACCAGGCCGCGCCCGAGCCGGGCGCCGACCCGGGGGAGACCCGCCAGCGCTCCGGCGAGGAAGAGCGCCGCGAGGACGGCCATCCACACCGGCGGGACGTCGACCGGGCCCACCCGGCCGAGCCCGCCGCGGCCCACGCCGATCGCCACGCTCGCGACCGCGATCATCTTCTGGCCGTCGTTCAGCGCGTACGCCAGGCACTGGGCCGCGTACGCCAGCAGGTGGGCGGTGCCCACGAGCCGGGGCATCCGCTGGTAGGACGGCACCCGGCGGGACGCCGTCCCGAGCAGGTAGCCGAGGACCAGCCCGGCCAGGGGCGCCCCGGCCCCGACCGCGAGGACGGTGGCCACCCCCCGCCACGACACCGGCAGCCCGGCGCCGACCCCGGCGCCGGTGATGCCGCCGATCACGGCGAGCGTGAGGCTCGTGGGCAGGCCGCGGCCGGTCAGGATCGCGACCACCGTCACGGCGACCACCACTCCGGTGAGGAAGGCGGCCGCCCCCTGCCCGGTGTCCAGCCCCGCCAGCCGTTCGGTGAACGTCCGGGCGACCGTGACGCCCAGCACGTACGGCCCGGCGAACAGGGCCGCGGTGAGCAGGGCGGCGGCCGTCCAGCCCGGCGAGCGGGGGAAGCGCAGCCCGAGCCCGATCAGGGTCGCCCCGTCGTTGGCCCCGCTGATCAACGTGAAGAGCACCGCCGCCGCGGCGAACGCGAGCGTCCACCCCATCAGAGGTAGGGCCGCTGGTCACGCTTGGCCTCGTCATAGCGCTCGCGCGCGGCGCGCGCCTCGGCGAGCCCGGACACCTCGGCCACCGGCACGTCCCACCACGCCTCGGCGGCGGGTGCGGGACCGGGGACCGTCTCGACGTAGACCACGGTCGTGCGGGGGGACGCGACGGCCTTGGCGAGCGCGGCCCGCAGGGTCTGCGGGTCGGCCGCCGTCAGCACGTCGGCGCCGAGGCTGGCCGCGTTGGCGGCGAGGTCCACGGGCAGCCGCTCCCCGTCGAGCCGGCCGCCTGGGCCGCGCTTCCGGTAGGCGGTGCCGAGCCGGAGCGCGCCGACCGACTCGCTCAGCGCGCCGATCGAGGCGAAGCCCTGGTTGTCCACCAGGACGATGACGAGCTTGACGCCCTCCTGCACGGCGGTGGCGATCTCCTGGGCCATCATGAGGTAGGACCCGTCGCCGACGAGCACGAACACCTCACGCTCCGGGGCGGCGAGCTTCACCCCCAGGCCGCCGGCGATCTCGTAGCCCATGCAGGAGTAGCCGTACTCGACGTGGTACTGCCCGGGGTCGGAGGCGCGCCAGAGCCGGTGCAGGTCGCCCGGCATCGACCCGGCCGCGTTGACCACCACCCCGCCCGCGGCGACCTCGTTGAGGACACCGAGCACCACCGGCTGGGTCAGCTCGGTCCCGCCGTAGAACCGGTCGGTCTCGGCCTGCCACGCGGCGGCCAGCTCGGCCGCCCGGCTCGTCCAGCCGGGGTCGGCCCGCCAGTCCACGTCGTCGAGCGCCTTCAGGGCCTCCCGCGCGTCGGCGACGAGCGTCTCGGCCGCGTGCTTGGCCGCGTCGAACGCCGCCACGTTGACGTTGAGGAACCCGGCCTGCCGGAACAGCGTCCGCGAGGCGGTGGTGAAGTCGCTGTAGCGGGTGCCGATCCCGATGACCAGGTCGGCCTCGCGGGCCAGGGTGTCGGCCGCGCGGGTCCCGGTGTGCCCGATCGCGCCCACCGCGCACGGATGGTCGTACGGCAGCGCGCCCTTGCCGGCCTGGGTCTCGGCCACCGGCACGCCGTGGCGTCCGGCGAAGCGGGCCAGCTCGGCGCAGGCGCGGCTGTATTTGACCCCGCCCCCGGCGACGATCAGCGGGCGGCGCGAGCCGCGCAGCAGCTCGGCGGCCCTGGCCAGGGCGGCGGTTTCGGGGACCGGCCGGGCCACGCGCCATACCCGGCGGGCGAACAGCTCCTCGGGCCAGTCGTACGCCTCGGCCTGCACGTCCTGCGGCAGCGCCAGCGTCACCGCGCCGGTCTCGGCGGGGTCGGTGAGCACCCGCATGGCCGCGAGCAGCGCCGCCGGAAGCTGCTCGGGCCGGTTGATCCGATCCCAGAAGCGGCTGACCGGCTTGAGGCAGTCGTTGACGCTGACGTCGTACGACCGAGGGTCCTCCAGCTCCTGCAGCACGGGCGAGGCGACCCGGGTGGCGAACAGGTCGCCGGGCAGCAGCAGCACCGGCAGCCGGTTGATCGTGGCCAGCGCGGCCCCGGTGACCATGTTGGTCGCGCCCGGCCCGATCGAGCTGGTGCAGGCGAGAGTGGACAGGCGGTCGGACTGCCGGGCGTAGCCGACGGCCGTGTGCACCATCGCCTGCTCGTTGCGGGCCAGGTAGTAGGGCAGCGGGTCGTGGGTGCCCGCGCCCTGCTCGGCCAGGGCCTGGCCGACGCCCGCGACGTTGCCGTGCCCGAAGATGCCCAGGCACCCGGCGATCAGCCGGTGCTCCACGCCGTCGCGCTCGGTCCACTGCTGGGCGAGGAACCGCACCAGCGCCTGCGCCACCGTGAGCCTCGTCGTGTTCCTCATGAGACACCTCCCAGCCGGGGATCGACGGGCTGGCCGGCCCACGAGTCGCGGATCCAGGCGTGCCTCGGATCGTCGGAGAAGGCCATGGACCGCTTGTCCGCCGGGCCGGCCAGGACGTTCAGGTAGTAGAGGTCGTAGCCGGGCGCGGCCATCGACGGGCCGTGGTAGCCGTGCGGCACGAGCACGACGTCGCCCGCCGACACCTCGGCCAGCGTGTCGTGGGTGCCGTACACCCGCTGGTAGCCGGGGCCGCCCTCGAAGTAGTAGATCTCCTCGAGCACCGCCTCGTGCTCCGACGGCGTGTCGTGCTTGTGCGGGGGATAGGACGACCAGTTGCCGCCCGGCGTGATCACCTCGACCGCCACGAGCTTGTCGCAGTCGAACGCCTCGGGGGAGCAGAAGTTGTGGACCTTCCTGGTCGCCTGCCCCGCGCCCCTGATCTCCACCGGCACGGCGTCCGCGGGCCCGTACCTGATGGGGAAGCGGCGGGTGGCCCGGGCGGCGGGGAGCGCGACCCTGCCCGTGCCGGTGATCGTCACCCGGGCGTCGATCGGCAGGTACGCGAAGTCGGCCGGCCCGGAGAACACCGAGGGGCGGCCGGTCAGCGACAGCCGCAGGCCGTCGGCGACGACGTCGCACGCCCCCGCCAGCGGCAGGACGAGCATCTCCTCCTCGCCGGTGGACAGCTCCACCGGCCGGTCCGCCAGGTCCACGACCCGCAGCCCGGCGTACGTCCAGCCCGCGGCCTCGGGGGTGATCTCGACGTCCCAGGGGCCGGAGGCGGCCGCGCCGTGGGGTATGTGGGTCATGTGGTCTCCAGCAGGGTGACCGCGGCGTCCACGGCCGCCGCGACGTCGTCGTCCGGTGGGTAGAGCAGCGCCCGCCCGGCGACCAGGCCGCGCACGCCCGGCAGGCGCAGGGCCTTGCTCCAGGAGTCCCAGATCTCGTCGGAGCCGGGCTCGCCGCCGAGCAGCAGCACCGGCAGCGTCGTGGCCTCCAGGACGCGGTCCATGTCCTCGGTCACCGGGAGCTTCAGCCAGGTGTGGGCGGAGGTCGCCCCCAGCCCCTGGCCCACGCTGATGGCGCGGATCATCGCCTCGGGCGACAGGTCGTGCCGCACCGCTCCATCGACGCGACGGGACCAGAACGGCTCGATCATCGCCATCAGCCCGTGCCGCGCGAGCTGGGTGACGGCCTGCCCGCAGCTCGCCAGCGTGGCGGCGGTCGCGTGGTCCTCCAGCCCGATCCGGCAGAGCATCTTGCCGCCGTCGAAGCCCATCGCCGCGAGCGAGTCGGCGTCGTAGGCGGTGAAGCGGTCGTCGAACTCGAACGCCGCGCCCTGGACCCCGCCCCGGTTCATCGAGCCGATCACGATCTTGTCGTCGAGGGCGCCGAGCAGCAGCAGGTCCTCCACGATGTCGGGAGTGGCGAGCAGCCCGTCCACGCCGGGCCGGGCCAGGGCGGTCGTCAGCCGGTCGAGCAGGCTGATCCGGCTCTCCATCGCCATCGGCCGTCCGGCCACGCCGAGCGCGCCCCGGGCCGGATGGTCGGCCGCGATGATCAGCAGCCGGCCGCGCCCGCTCAGCAGCGGACGGCGCCTGCGGACCGCGGCCACCTGGGCCACCCGCTCCGGGTGCCAGGCCCGGTCGTCCAGCAGGCGGCGGTAGTCCTCCTCACGCATGGCCGGCGTCCTCCCTTCCTGCTTCTCCATCAGGGGAGTCCCCCTGGATGACGTTCCCCGGGTCCGGGGGGAGCCCCCGTGCGGAACCCCGGGTCACGACGGTCTCGATCTCGCCGAGTGTGGGCATCGCCGGAGCGCAGGCCAGCCGGCCGGCGACGATCGCGCCCGCGGCGTTGGCGAACCGCAGCGTCCGCTCCAGCGGCCAGCCCGCGAGCAGCGCGTGGCACAGCGCTCCGCCGAAGGCGTCCCCGGCGCCCAGCCCGTTGACGACCTCGACGTCGACGGGCGGCACCCGCACCGCCTCGCCGGCCGTCATGCCCAGCACACCGGCCGCGCCCTGCTTGATGATCGCGAGTTCGACCCCGGCGTCGAGCAGGGCACGGCCGGCCGCCTCGGGATCGCGCAGGCCGGTGGCCACCTCGGCCTCGTCGAGGTTGCCGACCGCGACCGTCACGTGGCCGAGCGCCTCGCGCACGTGCCGGCGGGCCGTACGCGGGTCGGGCCAGAACATCGGCCGGTAGTCGAGGTCGAGCACGGTGCGCGGGGCGCGTCCCCGGGCCTTCAGCGCCGTCAGGTGCGCGCCGCGCGACGGCTCGTCCGACAGGCCGGTCACGGTCGTCCACAGCAGCGCTGCGCCGGTGACGGCGGCCAGGTCGAGCTCGGTGGGAAGGATCTCCAGGTCGGGCGCCTTGGGCCAGCGGTAGAAGAACAGCGGGAAGTCCTCCGGCGGCCGGATCTCGCAGAACGTCACGGGGGTCGGCAGACCGGGCACCGCGGTCACATACCGGTCGTCCACGCCGTACTCGCGCAGCGCGTCGTGCACGAACCGCCCGAAGGGGTCGGCGCCGGTGCGGGTGACCACGGCGCTGCGGCGGCCCAGGCGGGCGGCGGCCACGGCCACGTTGGTCGGGCTGCCGCCCAGGTATTTGCCGAAGGTCGTCACCTGCCGCAGGGACACCCCGACCTGCAGCGGGTAGAGGTCCACCCCGACCCGCCCCATGGTCAGCACCTCCGGCGCCGCCGCCGCGGTGTCGGGAGCGGTGCCGGCTGCGGTGCTGGTCATGCTGCGTCCTCCGGGGAGGCCAGGCCCGTGAGGTAGGCCAGGCTCGCGCGCACGTCCTCCACGGGATCGGCGTCGGCCGACGTGAGGATCACGTCCTGCTCCATGACATACCAGCCGGTGTACCCCGCGGCCGTCAGGCCGGAGACGATGCCCGCCACGTCGACGTCACCGCGGCCGAGCGGGCGGTACATCCCGGCCCGCACCGCGTCGGTGTAGGTGAGCTCGCCCGCCCTGACCCGCCCGGCGAGGCCGGCGTCGACGTCCTTCAGGTGCGCGTGGGCGATCCGCTCGGGGGCCTTCCTGACGACGTCCAGCGGGTCGGCGCCGCCGGCCAGCAGATGCCCGGTGTCCAGGCAGAGGGAGACGGCCGCGCCATCGAGGACCCGCTCCACCTCCTCGCCGGTCTCGACCATGGTGCCCACGTGGGGGTGCAGGGTGACCAGGTGGGAGATCTCCCGGTCGATCCGGTCGAGGTTGGACAGCAGCGTCCGCCAGCCATCGTCGTCCAGGGCGGGGCGTCCGTCGTAGCCGTCCACCCCGGTCGCGGCGGCCAGCACGACCACCGCGTCCGCCTCGAAGGCGGCCACCGTGTCCCGCAGGGCGGCCAGCGGGTCGTGCGCCGGGTCGTGCAGGACGACCGGGACGAAACCGCCGATCGCGCGCAGGCCGTAGCCGCCGAGCAGGGCGGCGCGGCGGTCCGGCTCGGGCGGCAGGAACCCGTCGGGGCCCAGCTCGGTGGCGGTCAGCCCGAGCGCGGCCATCTCGGCCAGCACGCGCTCCGGGGCGAGCTGGTGGCCCCAGCCGGGCACCTCGCAGACCCCCCAGGAGATGGGGGCGGCGGCGATCCTCACTTGGTCACCTCCACCACGCGGACGGGACGGTCGGTCCGGCGGGACAGGTCCGCCGCCTCGGCCACGTACAGCGCGGCCAGGGCGTCGCGGACCGTGCAGGGGCTCTCCCGCTCGCCCCGCGCCGCCTCCAGGAAGGCCGTCATCTCCGCGACGTACGCCTCCGCGAACCTGGCCTGGAAGTCCGGCCAGGGGGCGCCGTCCGGTGTGAAGCCCTCGGCCGAGCGCAGCGGGGTGCGCCCGCCGAGCCCCGCCGCCCAGGCGCCGCGCGTGCCGGCCAGCTCCATCCGCACGTCGTAGCCGGCGCCGTTGTAGCGCGAGCCCTGCAGGGTGGCCAGCGTGCCGTCGTCCATGGTCAGGATCGCGGCGCTGGTGTCCACGTCGCCCGCCTCGGCGAAGTACTCCTCGCCGCGGTTGGCGCCCGCGGCGTAGACCGTGTCCACCTCGCGCCCGCTGACCCAGCGCAGGATGTCGAAGTCGTGGATGTGGCAGTCGCGGAAGATGCCGCCGGACGACGGGATGTAGCCGGCGGGCGGCGGCGCGGGGTCGGCGGTGATCAGGTGGACGCGGTGCAGCACGCCCAGCTCACCGGAGCGCAGCGCGTCGCGGGCGGCCAGGTAGCCCGCGTCGAAGCGGCGCTGGAAGCCGATGTGCACGACGGCGCCGGTGCGCTCGACGGTCTCGGCGACCCGCAGCGTCTCCTCCACCGTGGGCGCCGCCGGCTTCTCACAGAACGCCGGGACGCCCAGCTCACAGGCGCGTTCGAGCGCCTCCGCATGAGTGGACGTCGGGGTCGCGATCACCACGGCGTCCGCGTCGAAGGGGTCGCCGACCGTCGCGGACAGCCGCGCCGCCACCTCCTCGGCCCGGCTCCGGTCCACGTCGGAGACCACCAGCTCGTCCGCGAGACCGGCCAGGGTGGCGGCATGGAAGACGCCTATGCGGCCAAGGCCCAGCAAACCCACACGCATGTGTCAGCTCCTCGTCCAGGGGCCTCCAGTTCTAAATGAGCGGAAGGTAAAGGTCAAGAGTTTGTCCTGACATTCGGATGAACTATCATCCCGATGAGAAAAGCGTGACTCAGCGCTCGACGAGGGTGACCTCGAGGGAATAGTGCGAGGCGCGGTACACGTGCGAGCCGTGCTCGACCGCTCGCCCCTGGTCGTCGTAGGTGGTGCGGACCATCGTGAGCAGCGGGCAGCCGCGCCGCTCCTCCAGCAGCCGGGCCTCCGCGGGGGTGGCGGCGCGGGCGCCGATGCGCTGGTGCGCCACCCGCATCCGGATGCCGGTCTGGCGCAGCATCTCGTAGAGCCCGCGTTCCACCAGCGACTCGGACGTCAGCGGGGCCAGCCCGAGCGGCAGCCAGTTGTGCAGCAGGGCGAGCGGCTCTCCCATGGCGAACCTGATCCGCTCCAGCCGCAGCACCTCCGTGCCCGGTTCGACGCCCAGGGCCACCGCGACCTCCTCCTCGGCCGGTACGGTGTCCAGGGACAGCACCCGGGTCTGCGGCTCCTGTCCGGCCCTGCGAAGGTCGTCGTACAGACTGGTGAGCTCGACCGCGCGCTTCACCTGGCCGTGCACGACCTGGGTGCCGACGCCGCGCTTGCGGACGACCAGGCCCTTGTCCACGAGGAACTGGATCGCCTGGCGGATGGTGGGGCGGGAGAGGCCGAGTTGCTCGGCGAGCTGGATCTCGTTGTCCAGCCGGGAGCCGGGGGGCAGCTTGCCGGCCTGGATGGCCTCTGTGATCCGCTCGGCCACCTGGAAGTAGAGGGGCACGGGGCTCGACCTGTCGAGGTCGATGTCCAATCTGGTGACTGTCACGACTCGACGGTAGCTGACATCAGAATGTCTTGACCAACGCCGCTGAGGCCGTATTAACGGTATATGTCCAGTTCGCAACTGAGGTCATTATGTCTTGACAAACTGTTCACGTGACGTTCATCGTGGAGCACACCGCGGCGCCGGATCGGGGCTCTGGGCGGCGCCCGACGACCCCCGAGAGGCAAGAGGAGTGACGCCACCTTGAGGCGTACCCGGAAGATCGTTCCCCTGGCACTGCTCGCGCTCGCCGTCGCCGCCTGCGCGCCCTCCACCGGCCCGGACGCGTCGTCCTCCGCGACGAGCGCCGAGCAGCCGCTGCCCGGCCCCTCGATCGACGCGTCCCTCGACCTGGACGCGCTGGTCGCCGCCGCGAAGAAGGAGGGCGGCCTGCTCGTCTACGACTCCAGCGGCGACATCGAAGAGGTGGCCAAGGCCTTCACCGCCAAGTACGGCATCCAAATGGAGGGGGTGAAGTCCGACACCCCGCAGACCGCGGAGAAGATGACGAGGGAGCACGCGGCCGGCAACGTCACCATCGACGCGGCCATGTACGAGGACGGCGGGGTGCTTGTCGGCCAGCTCATCCCGCAGGGCGTCGCCCGGACCTGGGTGCCCGCCGACCTGAAGGACCAGATCCCGGCCGAGAACCGCAACCCGCTGCTCGCGCTGTCGAAGGCCACGGTCTTCGCGTACAACACCAGGCTCTCGCCCGGCGGATGCCCCATCAAGAACGTGTGGGACCTGACCGAGCCGGAGTGGGCGGGCAAGCTCGTCATGCAGGACCCGCTCGGCAAGCCCACCGTGCTGTCGTTCTTCACCCAGCTGGACGCGCACGGCAACCAGGCGCTGGAGCAGGCCTACCAGGCGAAGTACGGCAAGCCGCTGCAGACGGAGGAGAAGAGCGCCGCCTACGAGTGGGTCAAGCGCATCTCGGCCAACAAACCCGTGCTGACCGGCTCCGACGAGGACATCTCGGCGGCGGTGGGCGCGCCGAACGCCACCGACAAGAAGATCGGCTTCATGTCGATCTCGAAGTTCCGCAACAACGAGGACAAGGGATACGCCCAGGCGACCTGCGAAGGGATGACGCCGTTCGCCGGCTTCAGCTATCCCAAGTACGTCGCGATCGCCGCCAAGAGCAAGCACCCCAACGCGGCCAAGCTGTACGTCCACTTCATCATGACCGAGGAGGGCGTGAAGCACGAGATCGGCGAGGGCGGCGTCTCCGGCAACAGCACGGTGAAGCCGCTGGTCACCCCGGCCGGCCTGAACGACTGGAAGGGCCAGCTCTTCCACACCGACCCCGCGGGGCTGCTCGGCGACCTGCGCAACCGGCAGACGGTCTCGGACTTCTGGCGCGTCAACCACGGCTGACCCGGTGAACGGAACGGCCCCCGGGGACACCCGGGGGCCGTCTTGTCCGTCCGCGTCAGTCGCGCGGGTCCCAGCCGTCGGTGTCCACGTCGAGGTCGAGCTTGTCCGCGATGTCGTCCCACTTGGTGAACTTGAAGTTCGTGATCTCACGGTCGGGCTCGGCGGGAGTGTTCTCCCCGTCGTGCGCGACGAACAGGCCCTCGCCGAAGTCGCCGAGCGGCACGTTCAGCACGGTCGAGCCGTCGCTGTGCTCGACGCCGTCGCGGCCGTTCTTCTCGCTCACCCGGAACTGGCCGAGGTAGGAGTTGGACCCCTCCCTGCGGTAGACGGCGAAGGTGCTGTCGCCCTGGCTGGAGGCCAGCAGGTAGCCCTTGCCGTCCTCGCGGTAGTAGATCGTCAGGCCCTCGGCGTCCGCCGCCAGGTGCTTGCCGCCGTAGCCGGGGTCGGCGCCGGGGGTGCACTCGTCGGTCGCGGCGTCGTACGTGCCGGGCACGCCGAACTCCTTGGTCTTGTCCACCAGCACCGGCGGGCCGGTGAGGTCGGCCCGCATCCGCCAGATGCCGACGTCCTCCTGGGCGGCGTAGAGGACGTCCTTCTCCTGGTCGACGACCATGCCCTCGACCTGCGGCTGGACTCCGGGCTCGTCGCACGGGGCCCAGGTCTGCCCGTTGGGCAGGGCGAACGACGCGGGCAGGTCGAGCGTCCTGACGAGCTGGTAGCCGACCTTCCCGCCCGGCTTGGGCAGCAGCTTCACCAGCCCGACCGAGGTCCGGTGCCGCCGGCTGACCAGCGCATAGGTCCCGGTGGAGTCCGTCCAGGTGGCCAGGCCGTACGCCGTCTCCTTGTCGTTGACCTGCTCCTGCGTGGAGTTGAAGACGAACGGCGCGGCCGGGTCGGTCACGTCGGTGAGCCGGCCGTGGGAGACGGCGTAGATCCTGAGCTGGTCGCGGCCCCGGTCGGAGACCACGGCGAGGTCCCGGCCGCCGAAACCGTAGGCCACGTCGACGTTGTTGAACCTGCCGACCTCGTCGTCGGGGCCCGGCGCGGCGGGCGCGGGCAGGTGCTGGACCTGCCGTCCGTCCAGGTCGTAGACGAAGAGCCCGGCCTCCTTGGCGGTGCCGATCACCACGCTCTCGTCCGAGTCGTCGGGGTCCACCCAGATGGCGGGGTCGTCGCCGTTGGCGTTGCCGCCGGCCTCGTCGTCGTACAGGGCGGGGGTCTCCACCTGCGGGTACACGGTGGCGACGCCGCTGCTCGACGCCGGAACCGCCGCCCCGCCTATCAGCGAGATCGTCAGGGTGGCAAGGAACAGCCCGGACAGGGGACGCATCGCGCCTCCTCGGTTGGGGGATGATGTCGCCTCGACCGTAATGACCAAATAACACCAATGCAATAGGTCATCCTTATGTCATGACATATTCACTTGTAGTTCGCTTGCGTACCGGGACGCTCGGTGGCACAGTCGCACGCCGGAAGGGAAGGAGTGCCGACGTGGGACTGTTCACCGAGGCCATGGGGCAGCTGGCCGCGGGCGTGGCGGTCGTGACGGTCAAGGACGACCGCGACGACCTGGGCATCACGGTCGCGACCCTGATGTCGGTGTCGCTCGACCCGCCGCTCGTGCTGATCAGCCTCGACTCGGCCGGATATCTCGCCGAGGTGCTGCTGCGCAGGGACCGCTGGGCCGCGAGCGTCCTCGCGGACGGCCAGCAGACGGTCGCCTCCAGGTTCGCCACGGCCGGACGGCCGGGCGCCCGGCTCCTGCTGGCCGGGGTCGCCCATCACCGCGGCGCGCACAGCGAGGCGCTGGTCGTGGAGCGCGGGGTGGCGGCGATCGAGGCCGAGACGACCCGGGTCGTCCCGGCCGGCGACCACACGCTGTTCGTCGGGGAGGTCCTCGGCGTCGACTACGTCGACGCGTCCAAGGCCCCGCTCGTACGGCTGCGCTCCCGCTACCGTCCCGTGCTGTGATGTCCTACCTGATCGTCCACCAGCCCGGCAGCACGAGCGGGCCGTACGCCGGGAGGCCGAGCTGCCCGGCCATCCGCGCCAGCGGCCCCCACGCCTCCAGGCGCACCCGGGCGAGCGCGGCCGACTTGTCCTCGCTCGACTCCGGCGGGCGCAGCCGCTCCAGGGGGTGCATGCGGGGATAGGTCCGCACGGGGGCGTCGCCGGCCAGCCCGGCCCGGCGGCGGGCCAGGGCGAGGGCGTCCTCCAGGCCGCCGAGCTCGTCGGCGAGACCGGCCGCCCTGGCGTCGGCGCCGGTCCACACCCGGCCCCTGGCCAGCTCGTGTGCCCGGTCCCTGGTCAGGCCGCGGCCCTGCGCCACCTTCCCCACGAAGTCGTCGTAGATGCGGTCGAGCCAGGCGTTCACCCGCTCCCACTGGTCGTCGGAGAAGGCGGTGGACGGCGAGAACATCCCGGCGTTGGCGCCCTCGGCGACCGACTCGGTCACCACGCCGAGCTTGCCGAGCAGCCCGCCGACGACGGGCTTGCCGCCGAACACGCCGATCGAGCCGGTCAGGGTGCCCGGCTGGGCCACGATCACGTCGGCGGCCATCGACACGAAGTAGCCGCCGGAGGCGGCCAGGTCGCCCATCGACACGATGACCGGCTTGCCCGCCTCGCGGGCCAGCACGACCTCGCGCCAGATCGCGTCGGAGGCGACGTACGACCCGCCGGGGCTGTCCACGCGGAACACGATGGCCTTGACCTTCTCGTCCCGCCGGGCCGAGCGCAGGGCCGCGCAGATGGTGTCGGAGCCCATGGCGCCCCCGCCGCCCAGCGGCGAGCGGCCGCTGCGCCCGAGACGGATCATGCCGTTGCCGTGGACCAGGGCGACCGTGGCCGCTCCGGGGTGGGGGAGCCTGCTGGACAGCGCGCTCTTGGCGTACCGCGACACGTAGAGCAGGTGCGCGCCGTCGTCGACGGTCTCGGCGTAGACCTCGTCGCGATACTTCAGCCCGTCCACGAGCCCGGCCTCGACGGCTTCCGTCCCGATGAACGGGCCCTGGTCGATCAGCTCGCGCACCCGCTTGGGGTCGAGGCCGCGTCCCTCGGCGACGCCGGCGACGATCTGCTCGGTGACCGACTCGGCGATGCGCCCGGCCGACTCGCGGTGGGCGTCGGTCATGTGGTTCTGGGTGAAGGTGTTGGCCGCGGTCTTGTACTCGTGCCGCTGGCCGATCTGATACTCCACCCCGGCCTTGGCGAGCGCGTCGCGCAGGAACCGCTGCTCCAGCGCCACCCCGGTCAGGCCCACGTCACCGGAGGGCTGGAGGTAGACCCGCTCGAAGGCGCTGGCCAGGTAGTAGGGGACGGTGCCGGCGCCGAACTCGCCGAACGTCTCGGCGAACGCGACGGTCCGCTTGCCCGCGGCGCGCAGCTTGACCACGGCCGCCCGCAGCTCCTGCACTATGCCGAGGCCGAGGGGGTTGCCGCCGATCTTGACGATCAGCGCGGTGACGCGGGGGTCCTTGCGGGCGCGGCGCAGGCCCGACAGCACCTCGGCGAGGCGCGCTTTGCGCATGGACAGCAGGGCGGTGACGGGGTCGGCGGGCGGGCCTTCCGACAGCCCCTCGGTCAGGTCCAGTTCCAGCACGAGCGGCGCGGTGCGGCGCTGCCGCAGCTTGCCGACCGTTTCTACGATCGTCCTCGTCGCGTCCATAAATGCCACCATAAGCGAAGGTTTCGCCGGGATGGCCGGATGATCTGGGCCCCCGCGCGAGACGCGGGGGCCCGCATCGGTGCGAAGCGGTTACTTGAGGCCGCCGGCCATGGCGGTGATCAGCTCACCGTTGGCGGTGTCGCCGCTGAACTCCCAGAAGAAGGCCCCGCCGAGACCCTGGTTCTTGGCGTAGGTCATCTTGCCGCCGATCGTGGCGGGGGTGTCGTAGCTCCACCAGTTCGAGCCGCACTTGGCGTAGGCGGTGCCGGCGACCGTGCCGGTGGCCGGGCAACTGGTCTTGAGGACCTTGTAGTCCTCGATGCCCGCCTCGTACGTGCCGGGCGCGGCGCCGGTGGCGGTGCCGCCGGGGGCGTCCTGGGTGACGCCGGTCCAGCCGCGGCCGTAGAAGCCGATGCCCAGCAGGATCTTGCTCGCCGGCACGCCCAGGCTC
This sequence comes from Microbispora sp. NPDC046973, assembly GCF_040644495.1. Lineage (NCBI taxonomy): Bacteria > Bacillati > Actinomycetota > Actinomycetes > Streptosporangiales > Streptosporangiaceae > Microbispora > Microbispora sp. NPDC046973. The sequence continues at coordinate 48,745 of NZ_JBEYWQ010000015.1, forward strand.
TTCAGCTTCTGCACCGCGTTGTCGGAGTAGAAGCCCGCGACCGGGATGCCGGAGTAGGACGTGAGCGGCGAGTGCGGAGCCGTCGGGCCCTTGGCGTCCCAGGCGCCGAAGAAGTCGTAGGTCATCACGTTGTACCAGTCGACGTACTGCGCCGCGCCGCCGTAGTCGGCGAGGTCCATCTTGCCGCCGGAGTTGCCGTCGGCGGTGATCGCCGCGGTGATCAGGTAGTCCTTGCCGAACTTGGCGCGCAGCGCGGCCATGAGGTTCCTGAACGCCGCCGGGCCGCTGGTGTCACAGCTGAGGCCGCAGGCGTTCGGGTACTCCCAGTCGATGTCGATGCCGTCGAACACGTCCGCCCAGCGCGGGTCCTCGACCAGGTTGTAGCAGGAGTTCGCGAACGCGGTGGGGTTGGCCGCCGCCTGCCCGAAGCCGCCCGACCAGGTCCAGCCGCCGAAGGAGTAGAGGATCTTGATGTTCGGGTACATCGCCTTGAGCTTGCGCAGCTGGTTGAACGCGCCGCGCAGCGCGTTGGGGTTGTCCCAGGTGTCGGCCTTGCCGTCCACGCTGTTGGCGGTGGTGTAGGCCATGTCGTAGTCGGCGTAGGAGTCGCCGATCGCGCACTGGCCGTTCGTCACGTTGCCGAAGGCGTAGTTGATGTGGGTGAGCTTGGCGGCCGAGCCGCTGCTCACGATGTTCTTCACGAAGTACTGCCGGCCGTAGACGCCCCAGTCGGTGAAGTAGCCCATCACCTTCTTACCGCCGGGCGGCGGGGGCGTGCTCGGGCTCGGGCTTGCCGAGGGAGACGCCGAGGGAGACGCCGACGGCGAGACGGAGGGCGAGGCGGACGGGCTGGGGCTCGGGCTCTTGCTCGGGCTGGCCGAGGGGGAGGCGGTGGGCCCGCCGGTGCAGGGCGCGCCGTTCAGGGTGCAGTTCAGCGGCGTCGAGCCGCCGGGCGCTCCGACGAAACCGAAGCTCGCCGAGGCGCCCGCCGCGAGGCCGCCGCTCCACGAGGGGTTCTTGAACGTGTAGTGGTTGCCGCTCTTGGTCATGGTGGCGTCCCAGGCCGAGCTGATCGTCGCGCCCGAGGGCATGTCGATCTCGACGGTCCAGCTTGGCAGGGCGTCCGACCCTGCCTTCACCGTGAACTTGCCCTGGAAGCCGGAGCCCCAGTCGGAGTCGACGGCGTACGTGGCGGTGGCGGGGGTGGCGGCGGTCGCGGTCCCGAGCGCGAGCGGCGCGAGTAACGCGGCGCTCGCGATCAGGGACCCCAGGAGGATCTTTCGCAACGGAGCTCCTGCTCTTGGGGGGTAAAGGACAGGAAAGTTTCCTATTAGTTAGGAGAGTAAGCACGGACGACGAAGGGGTCAACGCCCTCGTGGCCCTCTAAGCGTCGTTTAAGCCTCCGCTAAGGTCGCCCCGGCCGGGCGACAGGAGAGTCTCCACCCCGGGGGGCGCGGCGGGCGCCGGCTCTCGTACGATGATTCGGTGCACGGCTTCGTCCGCTCCGTGTGGTACGAGCCCCGTCCCCCGGATCCACCCGTACGCGTCTGGCGGGACTGGGCGCTCGTCGGGGTGCTCGTGCCGCTCGCCCTGCTCGAAGGCGCGCTGCGGCCGGACCTTCCCTGGCGGCTCTTCCAGGTCGTCGTCACCGCCGGGCTGGTCCCCACCCTGCTGTGGCGGCGGACCCGGCCGCTGGCGATGCTCGCGATCTGCTTCGTCGCGACAGGTGCGATCCCGGTCCTCGCGACCGGCGCGACCCTCGACATGTACACGCTGGGATACCTGCTGATCCTGCCGTACGCGCTGTTCCGGTGGGGGTCGGGCAGGGAGATCGTGACCGGCCTGGGGATCATGCTCGCCGCCACCGGCCTGTCCGTGCTCGTCGACCACGCCGCTGTGCCCGACGTGGTCGGGCCGTTCGCCGTCATGCTCGCGACCACCAGCCTGGGCGGCGTGTTCCGCTACCGGGCCGGGGCGAGGATGCGCGAGATGGACCAGGTCAAGCTGCTGATGCGCGAGCAGCTCGCCCGCGACCTGCACGACACGGTCGCGCACCACGTCTCCGCGATGGCCATCCGCGCACAGGCCGGGCTCGCCACCGCGGCGTCGCGGCCGGACGCCGCGGCCGAGGCCCTCCGGGTGATCGAGGCCGAGGCGGCACGGGCCCTCGACGAGATGCGGGCCATCGTCCGCGTCCTGCGCCGGGACCGGCCGGCGGAGCTGACGCCCGGCCGGCGCATCGCCGAGCTCGAGGGGCTCGCGAGCCGGGGCGGCTCCCACCACCCGGCGGTCGAGGTGGAGATATCGGGCGACCTGGACGGCCTGTCGCCGTCGGTCGAGTCCGCGGTCTACCGCATCGCCCAGGAGGCGGTGACCAACGCCGTGCGGCACGCGCGTCACGCCACCCGGGTCGAGGTGCGCGTCGCCGCCGACGAGACGGTCGTGCGCCTGTGCGTGAGCGACGACGGCGACGGTGGCTCCGGGCGCCAGGGCACGCCGCCGGGATACGGGATCATCGGCATGAGCGAGCGCGCGAACCTGCTCGGCGGCACGTGCGTGGTCGGCCCCGACCGCGATCGGGGGTGGACGGTGACCGCGGTGCTTCCCCGGGCCGGCGTCGCGCCATGAGCGAGCGGAGCGAGCGAGCCGGTGGGCGCGGCGTCCGGGTGCTGATCGCCGACGACCAGGAGATCGTCCGCACCGGGCTCTCGATGATCCTCGACGCGCAGCCGGACATCGAGGTCGTCGCCACGGCCGCCGACGGGCGGCGGGCCGTCGAGCTCGCGCGGCGCCTGCGCCCCGACGTGTGCCTGTTCGACATCCGTATGCCGGGGACCGACGGCATCGAGGCGACCCGGTCCCTCGCCGGACCCGACGTCGCCGACCCTCTCGCCGTCGTCGTCATCACCACGTTCGACCTCGACGAGTACGTCTACGCCGCGCTGAGAGCAGGGGCCCGGGGTTTCCTGTTGAAGAACGCCGGCGCCGACATGCTCGCGCAGGCCGTGCACGCCGCCGCCGGCGGCGAAGCTCTCATCGCCCCGAGCGTCACCGCGCGGCTGCTCGGGGCCTTCGCCCGCACCGGACCCGCCTCGTCACCCGCGCAGCCCGTCGAGGCGCTCACCTACCGGGAGGAGCAGATCCTCGCCGCCGTGGCGCGCGGCCGGACCAACGTGGAGATCTCCGCCGAGCTGCACATCTCGCTCAGCACGGTCAAGACCCACGTCGCCAGCCTGATGGCCAAGCTCGGCGCCCGCAACCGCGTGGAGATCGCCATCTGGGCCTACGAGACCGGCCGCGTCAGGAGCTGACCGGGCTCCCGGCTCCCGCGCATCCGGCCGATCGGCGCTCCGCCGAGGCGGCGGCGTTCAGCGCGCTATCGCCCAGCCGGGCGCCCAGGTCCCGGCGGCGTCGTGGCCGGCCGCCGTGGCGGCGAGGTGGGCGCGGAGGGTGGCCAGCGCGGGGTGGGGGTTGGCGCGGTGCCACAGGAGTGAGTGCGGGTAGACGGGCGTGGGATCGGTCACCGGGATACGGCGCAGGCCGTGCCCGGCGGGCCAGACGAGGCGGGTGTGCCCGCCCATGAAGGTGGCCAGGGCCGGGGTGTCGGCGACGGTGTCGAGGAGCGCGTCGGAGCCGAAGTTGGGGCCGGTCGCCTCGATGGTGAGGCCGAACTCGGCGACGAGGTCGTCGTAGTAGGCCGCCCACTCGCTGCCGGGGACGATGCCGGGCATCCAGATCCGGTGCCCGGCGAGCTGAGCGACGGTCACCGACCGGGCGCCCGCGAGCGCGTGGGCGGGACCGGTGAGGAGCTGGAGCGGCTCGTCGAGCACCCGGACGGACTCGATGTCCTCGGGAAGCGGACGGCCGGGCATGGCGACGGCGCGGAAGGACGCGTCGATCGCGCCGGATCGGATGGCGGCGACGGCCCGCTCGATGTCGAGCAGCATCACCACGTCGAGCTCGATCTCGGGGTGCGCGCGGTGGAAGCCGCGCATCAGGCCCGACCCGGCGCCGCGCGAACTGAGCACGTCGACGCGCAGTGGACGACTGCCCGCGCGTACGGAAGCGACGGCCCGGTCGGCCGCGCGCAGCAGCTCCCGGGCGTGGGGCAGGAACGCCTGCCCGTCGATGGTGAGTTCGGCGCCGCGCGGCGTGCGGGTGAACAGCCGCACGCCGAGGTCGCGCTCCAGCGCGGCGATGCGCTTGGAGACGGCCTGCTGGGTGACCGCCAGCTCGGCGGCGGCCTCCTGGAACTGCCCCGCGTCGGCGGCGGCGACGAACGTCCGGACGGTGTCGAGGTCCATGCGGACACCCTAGGGATACAACCGCCGGTTGTGGCCGGGCGGCCTGGCGTTGTTTGATCCCCGGTCGTGGTCCTCGCTTTGATGCTTTCGATCGCGGATCGGTTGTGCGGGTGACTGACGAGGGGCGTGGGACATGCGGAACGGGCACCGGCTGGGGCGGCGGTTCGGGTGGCTCTGGGCAGCGTACGGGACCAGCGCGCTCGGCACATGGCTCGCCTTCGGCGCGTTCCCGCTGATCGCGGTGCAGGTGCTGCACGCAGGGCCGGCGGAGGTCGCGGCGTTGGCCTCCGTGGGGGCCGCGGTGGGCGCGGCCGTCGCGGTGCCGCTGGGCCCGTGGGTGGAGTTCCGCCGCAAGCGGCCGGTGCTGATCGGGACGGATCTGGTGCGGTTCGCGGCGCTGCTGACGATCCCCGCCGCGTTCGCGCTCGGCGTGCTCTCCTTCGTCCAGCTCCTGCTGGTCTCGGTCGTCGTCGCGGCGGCCGACATCACCTTCCGCGCCGCCTCCGGCGCGTACCTGAAGACGCTGGTGCCGGCCGGGGACCTGCTCGTCGCCAACGCCCGATTCGAGTCCACCGCCTGGACGACCACGATCATCGGGCCGCCGCTGGGCGGTGCCGCGATCGGGCTCCTCGGTCCGGTGGCGACGGTGGTGGCCGACGCGGTCAGCTACCTGCTGTCGGCCCTGGGCATCCGCGCGACGGGCGGCAGGGAGCAGCGGCCCGAGCGCCGGGAGACCGCGCCCCTGCGGGCCGGGGACCTGCTCGACGGCTGGCGGTACATCCTCGCCGACGCGACGCTGCGCCCCCTGTTCTTCAACACCGCCGTGTTCAACGGCCTGGTGATGGCCGCCGACGCGCTGCTGGCCGTCCTGATGCTCGGCCGGCTCGGGTTCGAGCCGTGGCAGTACGGCCTGGCCTTCGCCGCGCCCTCGATCGGCGGGCTGCTGGGTTCGCGGCTGGCCCGGCCGCTCGTCACCCGGTTCGGGCAGCACCGGGTCCTGGTCGTGTCCGGGGCGCTGCGCGCGCTCTGGCTCGTCGGCCTGGCCTTCGTGGGGCCGGGCGCCGGAGGGCTGCTGCTGGTGATGGGCGTCGAGCTCGGGCTCATCTTCTGCTGCGGGGTCTTCAACCCCGTCTGCGCGACCTATCGCCTCGAACGCACCGCGACCGGCCGGATCGCCCGCACGCTGTCCGCCTGGACGGTGACGACCAAGGCCTCGACCGCGCTCCTGACGGCCGTCTGGGGCGTGCTGGGCGGCCTGCTCGGCCCGCGCACGGCCATCGGCCTGGCCGGCGTGCTCCTGCTGGCGACCCCGCTGCTGCTTCCCCGGCGTGCCGCGGCGCCCCCTGCCGATCCCTCTGCCGATCCCCCTGCCGAGCCCCCCGCAGAGACCGAGTCCGCACCGAGCCGCGCCTGACGGGCCGCCACGGCCGTCACCGCGATCCCATCACCCAAGGAGAGAAAATGACCGTCACGACCCCGGCGCCGGACCCCCGGACGGCCGCACTGCTCGTCATGGACTACCAGCAGGCGATCCTGGCCGCGCTCCCCGACCAGGCCGGCCAGGAAGCGCTGCTGACGCGGGTGGCCGGCGCCATCGCCGACATGCGCGCGCACGGCGCCGCCGTCGCCTACGTGCGAGTCGGATTCACCGAGGCCGACTGGGCGGCGATCCCGCCGGCCAACAGGGCTTTCTCCTTCCTCGGCCGGCAGCGCCTCATGCACCACGCGGATCCCGCCACGGACATCCACCCTCGGCTCGCTCCCGAGCCCGGCGACATCGTCGTCCGCAAGACCCGCTTCGGCGCGCTGTCCACGACGGACCTGGACCGGCGGCTGCGGGCTCGCGGAATCACCACCCTGGTCATCGCCGGCATCACCACCAGCGGCGTCGTGCTGTCCACCGTCACCGACGCCGCCGACCGCGACTACCGGCTCTACGTCCTGTCCGACGGGGTCGCCGACCCGGACCCGCACGCCCACCAGACCCTGATGACCGGCGTTCTCCCGAGAATGGCCCACATCATCGACACCGCAGAGCTGTGCTCGCTGATGTGCTCGCTCCGGGACGAGAGCCATCCCGATCAGGAGGAGACGGCCAGGGTGTGAGCCGCCTACTTCGCGCCTCGGGACGGAGCCGGAAGCATGGAACCTCTGCGGACGGCCCACTCCGCGACGACGAGGTTGATCACCCATCCGGCGCCCATCAGCAGCGCCCGGGGGAGCGGGCCGGGCTCGCCGGCCAGCGCCATCCAGGGACCGACGGTCAGCAACTGGGTGCCCGCGCCCATGCCGATCGCGTAGCCCCGTGTCATCCAGGCGCGGTGACGGGCGACGTCCCGCCGCCGGATCGCCGCGAAGCCGAGGACGAGCGAAACGATCATGAGGGTGCCGAACACCAGTCGCAGGCCCATGAGGAGGGCGCTGTCGTTGGGCAGGTGGGGATAGAACAGCGTCATCCACAGACCCGTGAACGCGCTGACGATCCCGGACGGCACCACGAGCCGCCCGGCGGCGCGATGCCAGGCGGGCCTGCGGCGGCGTGATCCGCGGGCGAACTGGAGGGCCCCCAGGACGCTGAAGAGGGTGACGGAGACGATGTGCGCGACGACGGGCGCGGGCGTCGCGAAATACCGGGCGCTGTCGTGCGTGATCGGCCCGCCGCCGGCCAGTTGCCCCAGCCGGGTGGAACCGGCGATCACCGGGACGGCGCTGAGCGCGATCAGCGCGGCGGGCACGAGCCACCGGGGTGCGAGCGTGGGCCGTTTCGTCAGTGTGGTCATGCGCCGATAGTGGTCCGCGAGGGGGCGGCGCTTCATCGGCGGAACGGCCGGAACCGCACCGCCCGATCGGCTGCCGATCGGGCGTACTTTCGGCCGATACGCCCTGGGCGTGGCGCTTCTTACGCTGGCCCTCCCACCGCCGAGGTGACGAGGAGAACCCCATGAAGGCGTACGTCCTGCGCTCGTACGGTCCGCCCGACGTCCTGGAGCTCACCGACGTCGTCACGCCCGTGCCCGGCCCCGGCGAGGTGCTGGTGCGGGTGCGCGCCACCTCCGTCCAGCCGTACGACTGGCACCACATGAGAGGCGAGCCGTACGCCGCGCGCCTGATGGGCGGCACGCTCGGCCCGCGCGGGCCGCGAATCGGCATCCTGGGCGCCGACGTGGCGGGACAGGTCGAGGCGGTCGGCGCCGGCGTCACGGAATTCCGCCCGGGCGACGAGGTGTTCGCGCTGCTCACCCAGGGCGGCTTCGCCGAGTACGTGTGCGTGCGGGAGAGCGAACTGGTCCGGAAGCCGGAGAACCTGTCGTTCGAGCAGGCGGCCGCGGTGCCGCTGGCGGCCGTCACCGCGCTGATGGCGCTCGACCAGGGAGGGGTCCAGGCGGGCCACGCCGTTCTCGTGAACGGGGCCTCGGGCGGTGTGGGGACGTTCGCCGTGCAGCTCGCCAAGGCGTTCGGCGCCGAGGTCACCGGTGTGTGCAGCGGGCGGAACGCCGGCCTGGTGCGGTCGATCGGCGCGGACGAGGTCGTCGACTACACGAAGGAGGACTTCACCCGGCGCGGGCGGCGCCACGATCTGCTGCTCGACATCGCGGGCACCCGCTCGCTGCGGGCCTGCCTGCGGGTGCTGAAGCCCCGGGGGACGCACGTCCTCGTCGGCGGGCCGGCCGGACGGTGGCTGCAGCCCGTCGGTCACATGATCGCGACGCTCGCGGTGGCGCCGTTCGTGTCCCAGCGGGTGGTCGCGACCCAGGTGGTCGGCGCCGGGAACATCCGGGGCGACCTGATGCGGCTGACCGATCTCATCGAGGACGGCAAGGTCACCCCGGTGATCCACCGCAGCTATCCGTTCGCGGAGATCCCGGCGGCCATCGGATACGTGGAACAGGGGCACGCCCCAGGAAAGGTCGTCATCACGGTCTGACCGGCCTTTCCGGGGCCCGCCTCGCCCGTCTCGCCGCAAAGGCCCGCGAAAGGGCCGCGAAAAAGCCGGGGCACGGCGTAGGCGGCGGTGGCTAGGCTTCGGCCGCCAGGCGCAGCCGGTCGGCCAGGTCGCGCAGGACCGGGATCAGCTCGGGCGGGTCCAGCACCCGGAACGGGAATCCCTTGGCCGCGACGTGCAGGGCCAGCGTTTCCAGCGAGTCGGAGCCCGTGTGGAACAGGCAGGCGTCGGCGCCGTACGCCTCCAGCCGGCCGGCCGTGGGGGAGGAGCGCCTGGCCACCGCCTCGATCGGGGCCTCGAACAGGATCCGGGCCCGGTAGCGGTAGGGCGCCGACGAGATCGCCTGGGAGACGTAGGCCGCCACGTCGCCGGACGGAGGCGTACGCGGGGCGAACCGGGCGCCGGGCGGGTCCACAGGTCCCTGGATCCGGTCGGCCCGGAAGGTCCGCCAGGCGTCGCGGTCCACGTCCCAGGCCAGCAGATACCACCGGCGGTGCGTGTGAGCCAGCCGGTGGGGCTCGACGGTACGGACCGACAGGCCGTCCCGTCCCCGGTACCGCAGCCGCAGCCGCCGATGATCCCGGCAGGCCGCCGCGAGCGCGGTCAGCAGGCCGGGGTCGACCGCCTCGCCGACCGGCGCCGGCCCGGTCAGCGGCACGGCCGCCGCCCGGAACGCGGTCACCCGGTGCCGGAGGCGGGCCGGGAGCATCTGTTCGAGCTTGGCCAGCGCCCGCACCGAGCTCTCCTCCAGCCCGGCCACGCTGCCGGTCGCCGCTGTGTGCAGCCCGATCGCCACCGCCACCGCCTCCTCGTCGTCGAGCAGCAGCGGCGGCAGCGCCGTGCCGGCGCCGAGCCGATAACCGCCCGCGACTCCCGGAGTCGCGTCCACCGGATAACCGAGGTCGCGCAGTCGGTCGATGTCGCGCCGCACCGTACGCAGGCCCACGCCGAGCCGTCCGGCCAGGTCGGCGCCCCGCCAGTCGCCGCGCGACTGGAGCAGCGAGAGCAGCCGGAGCAGACGTGCCGAGGTTTCCAGCATGACCGGAATTGTGCCCGCCATTAGTGACCGAACCTGACACCGATCGTTCCTACGGTGATCGCATGACGAACACCGAGATCCGTCCGTTCCGCGTCGAGATCCCCCAGGCCGACGTCGACGACCTGCGTGATCGGCTGGCCCGCACCCGCTGGGCCCCCGAGCTGCCGGGAGCCGGCTGGGAGCGCGGCGTGCCGACCGGCTACCTGCGCGACCTGGCGGTGTACTGGGCGGAGAAGTACGACTGGCGGGCGCACGAGGCGGCGATCAACGCCCATCCGCAGTTCACGACCACGATCGACGGCATCGACCTGCACTTCCTGCACGTCCGCTCGGCCGTGGCGGACGCCACGCCGCTGCTGCTGCTGCACGGCTGGCCCGGTTCGATCGTGGAGTTCCTCGACGTGATCGGCCCGCTCACCGACCCCGTGGCGCACGGTGGCGACTCCGCCGACGCCTTCCACGTGGTGATCCCGTCGCTTCCCGGGTACGGCTTCTCCGGCCCGCTGCCCGCTCTCGGCTGGACCGACGGACGGGCCGCCGCGGCGCTGGCAGAGCTGATGGACCGGCTCGGCTACGACCGGTACGGCGTGCAGGGCGGCGACGTGAGCGCTTTCATCGCCCCGCTGATCGGCCGAGTGGCGCCCGACCGGGTCGTCGGGGTCCACCTCAACGCGCTGGTCACCTTCCCGACGGGGGACCCGGCCGACATGGCCGCGCTCACCGAGGCCGAACGGGAGCGGCTGGGGCGGATGAAGGACTGGCAGGACCGGTCGAGCGCGTACATGCAGATTCAGGGCACGCGGCCGCAGACGATCGCGCACGCCCTGCACGACTCCCCGGCCGGCCAGCTCGCCTGGATCGTGGAGAAGTTCCAGGAATGGACCGACCCGGCCGCCGATCTGCCCGAGGACGCCGTGGACCGCGACCGGATCCTCACTGACGTCAGCCTCTACTGGTACACCGGCACCGCGGGCTCGGCCGCGCACACCTACTTCGAGCGGTTCAACGACCCGTCCATGTGGGCGCCGCGCGAGCGATCGAGCGTGCCGACGGCCGTGGCGGTCTTCCCCACAGACTTCGCCATCCGTGGGTTCGCCGACAAGACCCACACCATCGTGCGCTGGACCGAGTTCGACCGGGGCGGTCACTTCCCCGCCCTGGAGGCGCCCGGCCTGCTCGTGGAGGACCTGCGGGAGTTCTTCCGCGGCCGCGCCTGACCTGCTTCGGGGACAGACTCACCTCAAGGTGATTCGTCGCGCCCGGGCGAGGCCGGCAATCAGTTCGGCACGGGTCTGGTGCTCGTGCCCAACCCACGCGGGCTGCCGGGCTCGCCCGCCTGAGCGAGCCCGGCCCGCCAGGCGTCATCCTCGCCGGATGTGCGCCACGGAACTCAGATCTGGTTCAGGCCGCCGTCGACGTACAGGCTCGAACCGGTGATGAAGCTGCTCTGCTCGGAGGCGAGGAAGGCCACGGCGGCGGCGATCTCCTCCGGGCGCCCGAGCCGGCCCAGCGGCACCTGTGCGGCCAGGTGCTGCTTGAGGGCGGCGGCCTGTTCCGGGTCGGGAGCGAGCCCCGACAGACCAGGGGTGTCGGTCGGGCCGGGCGTGATGGTGTTGACCCGGATGCCGCGTCCCTTGAGTTCGTTGGCCCAGGTCCGGGCGAACGATCGGGTGGCGGCCTTGGTCGCCGCGTACACGCCGAACGCCTCCGCGCCGACGTCCACGTTGGTAGAGCCGTTCAAGATTACCGAGGCGCCGTCGTTGAGCAGGGGCAGCGCCTTCTGCACGGTGAACAGCGTGCCCCGGACGTTGATGCCGAAGAGGGTGTCGAAGTGCTCCTCGGTGACCTGCTCAAGCGGCACGAACGCGGCGACGGAGGCATTGGCGAACAGGACGTCCAGACCCCGCCCCCGGCCGCGGATCGTCTCGTAGATCCGGTCCAGGTCGGCCAGGTTCGAGATGTCGCCGATCATCGCGGTAGCCGCTGAGCCGATCACTTCGACGGCTGCGTCGAGTTCGGCCTTGCGCCGGCCGGTGATGAACACGTGGGCGCCCTCGGCCGCCAGCCGTACGGCACTGGCCAGGCCGATTCCGGTGCTGCCCCCGGTGACGAGAGCGGTCTTGCCCTCAAGTAGTCCCATGCGAACAACCTCCCCAAACTTCTGCAGCGATCGCTGCTGAAGTCGAACAGTAGCACTTCTGCATCGATCGATGCGGAAGGGGTAGGCTGCGGGGATGGCAACCAGACAGAGCGGCCCGATCGGCCGGCCGCGAGGATTCGACGCCGACGACGCTCTTGAGCGCGCCATGCTGGCTTTCTGGGAGCACGGCTACGAGGGGGCCAGCCTGGCGAAACTGACCGAGGCGATGGGCATCTCCGCCAAAAGCATGTACGCAGCCTTCGGCAACAAGGAGGAGTTGTTCCGCAAGGCCCTGGAGCGCTACACCGAAGGCCCGAGCGCGTACCTGGCCCGGGCCCTGGAGGAGCCGACCGCCCTCGGCGTCGCCACCGCGATCCTGGCCGGTGTCGTTCGGACCACCACCCGCCCGGCCCATCCCCACGGGTGCCTGGGCGTCCAGGGTGCCCTGGCCACCGGCGACTCCGGGCAGGCGGTCCGTGACCTTCTCGCCGCCTGGCGCAACAACGGCTGCTCCCGCGTCCGGGAGCGGTTCCAGCGAGCCGTCGACGACGGCGACCTGCCTCCGGAGACCGATCCGGGGCTGCTGGCCCGATACGTCACGACCTTGGTGTTCGGCATCGCCGTGCAAGCCGCGAGCGGTGTCGGCCGCGATGAACTCCAGGAGATGGCCGACGCCGCCCTACGCGACTGGCCGCCCCTTTGAGAACCGCCCGCCGCTCAGGTCGCCCACGCCGGCGGCGTAGTCGCGCCTCTGCGAGCCCACGTGCCCGGGCAGCCTCTCTACCTGGACGCAGGTAGGAAGACCTACACCGCCTCCTCGGAGGCGGGCGGCTCGATCGTCTTCGGCTCCTCCATCTCCGCGCTCACGGCCGTCGGGCTCTCCACCGGCCGCAGCCAGACGACGCCGAGCGGCGGCACGCGCAGCCGGGTCGAGCAGGGCAGCCCGTGCCGCGGCTCCTCGACCGACTCGACCGCGCCCATGTTGCCGACGCCGCTCCCCGCGTACTCGTACGCATCGGTGTTGAGGATCTCCTCCCACCGCCCGGGGGTGGGCAGGCCGAGGTGGTAGTCCTCGTGCGGGGAACCGGAGAAGTTGGCGACGCAGGCCAGCACCGAGCCGTCCGCGCCGTACCGCAGGAACGACAGCACGTTGCCCGGGGCGTCGTCGGCGTCGATCCAGCGGAAGCCCTCATGGGTGTTGTCGCGCGAGTACAGCGCGGGCGAGTCCCGGTAGACGCGGTTGAGGTCCTTCACCAGGCGGCGTACGCCCTGGTGGAAGTCGAAGTCCAGCACCCACCAGTCGAGGCCGTTCGCCTCCGACCACTCGGCCCCCTGGCCGAACTCGCCGCCCATGAACAGCAACTGCTTGCCGGGGTGGGCCCACATGAAGCCGTACAGGGCGCGGAGGTTGGCGAAACGCTGCCACTCGTCGCCCGGCATCTTGCCCAGCAGCGACCCCTTGAGGTGGACGACCTCGTCGTGCGACAGCGGCAGCACGAAGTTCTCCGAGAAGGCGTACATCAGGGAGAACGTCATCTGGTGGTGGTGATACTGCCGGTAGATCGGCTCCCGGGACATGTAGCTGAGCGAGTCGTGCATCCAGCCCATGTTCCATTTGAAGCCGAAACCGAGCCCGCCGAGATGGACGGGCCGCGACACGCCGGGCCAGGCGGTCGACTCCTCCGCGATCGTCATGATGCCCGGCTCCTCGCGGTAGACGACGGAGTTCATCTCCTTGAGGAACTCGATCGCGTCGAGGTTCTCCCTGCCGCCGTACACGTTGGGCGTCCACTCGCCCTCGCGGCGCGAGTAGTCGAGGTAGAGCATCGAGGCCACGGCGTCCACCCGCAGGCCGTCGACGTGGAACTCCTTCAGCCAGTAGAGCGCGTTGGCCACCAGGAAGTTGCGCACCTCGTTGCGCCCGAAGTCGAAGACGTACGTGCCCCAGTCGGGGTGGGTGCCGCGGGCGGGGTCGGCGTGCTCGTAGAGCGGCGTGCCGTCGAAGCGGGCCAGCGCCCACTCGTCCATCGGGAAGTGCGCGGGCACCCAGTCCACGATGACGCCGATGCCGGCCCGGTGCAGCTCGTCCACGAGGTGGCGGAAGTCGTCGGGGGAGCCGAAGCGCGAGGTCGGGGCGTAGTAGGAGGTCACCTGGTAGCCCCACGAGCCGCCGAACGGGTGCTCGGCGACCGGCAGGAACTCCACGTGCGTGAAGCCCATGTCCTTGACGTACTCGACCAGCTCGCGGGCGAGGTCGCGGTAGGACAGGCCGGGCCGCCAGGAGCCCAGGTGCACCTCGTAGGTGCTCATCGGCTCGGCGAGGGCGTCGCGCGACGGCCGGGCGGCCATCCACTCCTCGTCGCGCCACTCGTAGGCGGACCTCTCGACGATGCTGGCGGTCGCCGGGGGCACCTCGGTGCGGCGGGCCATCGGATCGGCCTTCTCCCGCCAGATCCCGTCGAGGCCGAGGATCTGGAACTTGTACCGGGTGCCCTCGCCGATCTCCGGGAGGAACAGCTCCCACACGCCCGACCGGCCGAGCGAGCGCATGGGGTGGGCGGCGCCGTTCCAGTGGTTGAAGTCGCCGATCACCCGCACGCCCTGCGCGTTCGGCGCCCACACCGAGAAGGCCGTCCCGTCCACGTCCTCGTGACGTATCACCCGCGCCCCGAGCACCTCCCACAGCCGCTCGTGCCGGCCCTCACCGATCAGGTGGAGGTCCAGCTCACCCAGCGTCGGCCAGTGCCGGTACGGATCGTCCGTCTCGTACGGCGGGGCGTCGGGGTAGGTGATGCGCAGGCGATAGTCGGGGACCTTGTCGACGCCGGGCAGCGTCACCTCGAACACCCCGAACGCGAGATGGCTCATCTCGTGCGCCGACCCGTCGGCCAGCACCTCGACCTTCTCCGCGAAGGGGCGCAGGGCCCTGATCGTGACACCGTCGGGCCCGGGATGGGCCCCCAATATGGAGTGGGGGTCGTGATGCGCGCCCCCCGCCAGCCGGTCCAAATCCATGTCGCCCAACCTGCCCTAGATATATCCCTCCGAACACCCTGATCTTGTCAGCGAAAGGCCGCGAGCGGGATGGGTAGCCATGAGGGCCGGTTGCGCGCCTCGTAGACGACCTCGTACACCGCCTTGCTCAGTTCGAGCGCGCGCAGCAGCACCGCGTCGTCGCCGCGGATGCGCCCGCCGCCCTCCGAGTAGCCGGCCAGGAACGCGGCCCGGTTGCGCTCCGACCACTCCCTGGCCCGGTTCTCCAGCCCGTCGGCGTTGGGGTGCCCGGCCAGCAGGTGCCGTGCGGCGTATTCGAACGAGCGCAGCATGCCCGCCACGTCGCGCAGCGGCGAGTCGAGCGCCCGGCGCTCGGCCAGCGGCTGGCCCGGCTCGCCCTCGAAGTCGAGCACCACCCAGTCGGTCATGGTCCGCATGACCTGGCCGAGGTGGTAGTCGCCGTGCACCCGCTGCACCGGGATCTCGTGGCCGAGATCGGACAGCCGGTCGAACGCCTCGACGGCGACGGCGGCGTGCTCGCCGAGGCGCGGCACCTCGGCGACCGCCTTGTCCAGGCGGCGGCGGAACCGCTCGGTCATCCGCTTGATCTCGGGCGGCTCGATCGTCCCCGTGGGGAAGGCTCGCGCGAGTTCGCGGTGCACCTGTGCGGTGGCCAGCCCGAGCCGCCGCGCCTCGGCGGCGAAGTCGCCTCCGGCGTCCTCCGCCGGCATGCCCTCCTGGCACGCGTAGAGGTCGCGGACGCTGGTCAGCGCCATCGACCAGCCTTCATTGGCGTTCTGCAGGTACTCCTGCATGATCGCCAAGGTGGTCGGCTCGCCCTGGAGCTCGGTCTCGATCCAGCCGTACGGCTTGGCCACGTGGGCCGAGCCCGCGTCCGCGAGCGCCGTGATGATCTCCAGCTCGGGGTTGACCCCCGGGTTGAGCTGGCGGAACAGCTTGAATATGTACTTGTCGCCGTACACCAGCGAGGTGTTCGACTGCTCGGCGGTCAGCACGAGACTGCGCTGCGAGGTGTCGATCTCCGCCCCGTGCGCGAGGTGGAAGCCGAGGCCGTCGAACCGGCGGTCGCCGGCCATCCCCTCCAGCAGATGCCCCGTCAGGGCGGAGTCGTGCAGCGCGTCGTAGACGTTCACCTCGCGGTCGTCACGGCGGCACGTGCCGATCAGCACGTGCCCGAGCCGGTCGGGCACGTGCTCACGCAGCCCGACCGGGATCTGGTAACGCGTGTGGCGCTCCCCCTGCCGCACGCAGACGATCAGATGGAGCAGCGCCGGGTCGCCGGCGGCGATCTCGATCTCGGAGTCGATGGACAGGTCGTCGATGGCGCGCCCCTTGCCGGCGAACCACCGTTGTCCGGTGATCCAGCCGGCCAGGAGTCCCTGAAGTGAAGTCGTCACTCCTCCTTCGTGCCGGCCGTCCTCTGCGTGACGGGCAGTGTGAACCAATAGAACCCATGCCCAGGGAGCGTCAAAAGATACGGAAGCTCGCCGATCGGTGGAAAAGGAACTCCGCCCATGCACTCGACCGGCGTGGATCCCTCGAACCTGCGCAGGTCGAGCTCGACCGGCTGGGGGAAGCGCGACAGGTTGTTGACGCACAGCACCCGGTCGTCGCCCAGCTCGCGCACGAACGCGAGCACGCTCGGGTTGGACGAGTTCAGCTCGGTGAACTCACCGAGGCCGAACACCGGGTGACGCTTGCGGATCTCGATCATCCGCTTGGTGAAGTGGAGCAGCGAGCTGGCGCTCTTCTGCTGCGCCTCGACGTTGATCGCCTGGTACCCGTAGATCGGGTCCATGATCACCGGCAGGTAGAGCCGGCCGGGGTCGCAGCTCGAGAAGCCCGCGTTGCGGTCGGGCGTCCACTGCATCGGCGTGCGGACGCCGTCCCGGTCGCCGAGCCAGATGTTGTCGCCCATGCCGATCTCGTCGCCGTAGTACAGCACGGGTGAGCCGGGCAGGCTGAGCAGCAGCGCGGTGAACAGCTCGATCTGGTTGCGGTCGTTGTCCAGCAGCGGCGCCAGCCGGCGGCGGATGCCGACGTTGGCCCGCATGCGGGGGTCCTTGGCGTACTCGGAGTACATGTAGTCGCGCTCTTCGTCGGTCACCATCTCGAGCGTGAGCTCGTCGTGGTTGCGCAGGAAGATGCCCCACTGGCAGTTCTCGGGGATCTTCGGCGTCTGGGCCATGATCTCCGAGATGGGGTAGCGCGACTCCCGCCGCACCGCCATGAAGATGCGCGGCATCAGCGGGAAGTGGAAGGCCATGTGGCACTCGTCGCCGCCGGTGACCGGGTCGCCGAAGTACTCCACCACGTCGGCCGGCCACTGGTTGGCCTCGGCCAGCAGCACCCGGTCGGGGTAGATCCGGTCGACCTCCGCCCGCACCCGCTTCAGGTACGCGTGGGTCGCCGGCAGGTTCTCGCAGTTGGTGTCCTCCTGCTCGAACAGGTACGGGATGGCGTCGAGCCGGAAGCCGTCGATGCCGAGGTCGAGCCAGAAGCGGATGACCTCCATCATCGCGTCCTGCACCGCCGGGTTCTCGAAGTTGAGGTCCGGCTGGTGGTGGAAGAACCGGTGCCAGTAGTACTGCCCGCGGACGGGGTCGTAGGTCCAGTTGGACGCCTCGGTGTCGACGAAGATGATCCGGGCGTCCTGGTACCTCTCGTCGGTGTCGCTCCACACGTAGAAGTCGCCGTACGGGCCCTCGGGGTCGTGCCGGGACGCCTGGAACCAGGGGTGCTGGTCGCTGGTGTGGTTCATGACCAGGTCGGCGATGACCCGGATGCCCCGTTTGTGCGCCTCGTCGACCAGCTTGATGAAGTCCCCCAGGTCACCGAAGTCCGGAAGGATCTTCATGTAGTCCGAGATGTCGTACCCGCCGTCCTTGAGGGGGGACTCGTACAGCGGGAGCAGCCAGAGGCAGTCGATGCCGAGCCACTGGAGGTAGTCCAGCTTCTCGATGAGGCCGCGGATGTCGCCGGTGCCGTCGCCGTTCGAGTCGGCGAAGCCCCGGATCAGCACCTCGTAGAAGACAGCCCGCTTGTACCAGCGCCGATCCCGTGGTTCCTCCTCGGTGAAGGTGTTCGGGACGGGCTGCGTGTGGCTGGGCTGGATGTGACTGGGCTGAGGTGTCGTCGAGCTCACCTTTTGACTCCCCGGATGTGCCGAGCTGCGCTCACGGGCGGTGCGCTGACCCGTGGCGGAGCGTGAGAATGTGTGCGGGATGTACGTGCGGGTCGAGGCGCACGTAGTTCGCCTGCCCCCAGCGGTACGACTCGCCCGACAGTTGGTCGTCCACGACGAACTCGGCATGCCAGTCGAGACCGAGGGCAGGCATGTCGAGCCGGACCGTCGCCTCGTGTGTGTTGTGTGGATCCAGATTGACGACGGCCAGCACGACATCGCCTAGTCCGTGCCGTCGTGAGGCCGTGTCATAGGCGCCGGGCAGCCGCTTGGAGAAGCAGATCACGTCCGGCTGGTCGACGTTGTGAAAACGTAGGTTACGCAATTCCTGGAGCGCCGGGTGTGCTCTTCTCAACAAATTGAGCTGGGTAATGAACGGGGCAAGGCTACGGCCCTCACGCTCCGCCTCCGCCCAGTCACGCGGCCGATACTGGTACTTCTCGCTGTCGAGGTACTCCTCGCTGCCCGGACGGACCGGGACGTTCTCGGCCAGTTCGTACCCCGAGTAGACCCCCCAGGTGGGCGCCATCAGCGCCGCCAGGACCGCCCGGATCTTGAACGCCGGCACGCCTCCGTGCTGGAGGTACTCGTGCAGGATGTCGGGCGTGTTGACGAAGAGGTTCGGCCGCAGGTAGTGCGAGGTCTGGTGGGACAGCTCCCGCAGGTACTCCTCCACCTCGGGCTTGGAGTTGCGCCAGGTGAAGTACGTGTACGACTGGTGGAACCCGACCTTCGCGAGGGTCTGCAGCATGGCCGGGCGGGTGAACGCCTCGGCGAGGAACAGCACGTCGGGGTCGGTGGAGTTGATGTCGGACAGCAGCCGCTCCCAGAACCGGACCGGCTTGGTGTGCGGGTTGTCCACCCGGAAGATCCGCACACCGTGGTCCATCCAGTGCCGGACCACCCGCTTGATCTCCGCGTAGATCCCCTCGGGGTCCTTGTCGAAGTTCAGGGGGTAGATGTCCTGGTATTTCTTCGGCGGGTTCTCGGCGTACGCGATCGAGCCGTCGGCCCGGATGTTGAACCACTCCGGGTGTTCCTTGACCCAGGGGTGGTCGGGGGAGCACTGGAGCGCGAGGTCGAGGGCGACCTCCATACCCAGCTCGCGTGCCTTGGCCACGAACTCGTCGAAGTCCTCGATCGTGCCCAGATCGGGGTGGATCGCGTCGTGCCCACCCTCCTGTGCGCCGATGGCCCAGGGCGACCCGGGGTCGTACTGGTCGGGCGTCAGGGTGTTGTTGCGGCCCTTGCGGAACTGCGTGCCGATCGGGTGGATCGGCGGCAGGTAGACCACGTCGAAGCCCATCTGGGCGATCGCCGGGAGCCGCTTGGCCGCCGTCGTGAACGTCCCCGACTTGGGTGCGACGCCCTCCTGCCCCACCACGGCCCCCTCGGAGCGGGGGAAGAACTCATACCAGGAGCCGAACAGCGCCCGCCGCCGGTCCACCCGTACGCGGTTGCGGCCCGACCGGGTGAGCAGGTCGCGCAGGGGGTGCGCGGCGATCAGCGCGGCCGTCTCGGGCATCTGGGTCGCCGCGAAGCGCGCCCTGGGGTCCACCGCCTCGTCCCGAAGGCGGGCCGCGAGGGCCAGCAGCGCGGCCCGGTGCCCGCAGACGCCGCCCGCCTCCGTCGCCGCGCAGTCGGCCGCCCGCACGCCCTTGGCCGCCCGCTCGAACAGCCGGGCGCCCTCCTCGCACATGAGGTCGGCGTCCAGGTTGCGGGGGATCTTGATGCCCGCGTCGTGCATCCACGTGGCGATCGGATCACTCCAGGCCTCGACCCGGAACTGCCACAGGCCCTCGGCGGGCAGCGTCACCTCCACGCTCCACCGGTCGGTGCCGGGCGCGACCTCGCGCATGGGCAGCATCCGGCCCGGCGTGCCGCTCGGGTCGATCAGCACCACGCCGGCGGCGACCGCGTCGTGTCCCTCGCGGAACACCGTCGCGCTGATCTCGAAGGTCTCTCCCGCGGCGGCCTTGGCGGGCCACTGGCCGCAGTCGACGACGGGCTGGATGTCCTGGATGGGAATGCGTCCGATCATCGTCACTTCGTACTCGGGGGCGGCACACCGGGAGCCGCCGGGGCTTGCGGGGCAGGAACAGCTGTGGTCAGGCGGGCAGCGCGGGAGGCAGGATCCGCTGGCCGCGGTCCTTCCTCATCCATACAGGGGTTGCCCCAATAGTCCACTCTTACCCCTGCCGAACGAAAGACCGCTCGCCGTGTTTGGGACGGCGTCCCCGGGAGATCGATCATTGCGTGCCGGCCGCCGCGGTCGGGCACGGACATCACCAGGTCAAGGGTACTTTGGTGAGGTTTGAACCGGTTTGATGGTGGTGAGAGCGTTCGAGAACTGGCATCGCAGTACGACAAGTTTGATTCGGTCGCGCGTCGTGGCGCTGAGTAACTAGGGTCTGGCCCCGTGAGAGCTATCCGCAGGTTCACTGTCCGAACCGTTCTTCCCTCACAGCTCGCACCTCTGGGTGAGTTGGTCCAAAACCTCCGATGGTCGTGGCACCCCGAGACCATGGACCTGTTCGCCGAGGTGGATCCCGACGTCTGGGAGCGTGTCGATCACGACCCCGTCGCGCTGCTCGGCGCGGTCGAGGCCGACAGGCTGCGCGAGCTCGCCCAGGACCGGCGCTTCCTGCGCCGCCTGGCCGACGCCGCCGACGACCTGCGCGAGTACATGACCGCCCCCAGGTGGTACCAGTCGCTGGAGGGCGTGCCGCAGGCGATCGGCTACTTCTCGCCCGAGTACGGCATCTCCGCCGCCCTGCCGCAGTACTCCGGCGGCCTCGGCATCCTCGCCGGCGACCACCTGAAGGCCGCCAGCGACCTCGGAGTGCCGATCCTCGGCGTCGGCCTGCTCTACCGGCACGGCTACTTCACCCAGTCGCTGTCCGCGGAGGGCTGGCAACTCGAGCACTACCCCTCCCTCGACCCCGGCGGCCTGCCGCTCACCCTGCTCAAGGAGGAGGACGGCGCGCCGGCCCGCATCAAGATCGGCCTGCCGGAGGGGCGTGTCCTGCACGCCCAGGTCTGGGTGGCCCAGGTCGGCCGGGTGCCGCTGCTCCTGCTCGACTCCGACGTCGCCGAGAACGACACGGTCGCCAGGGACGTGACCGACCGCCTGTACGGCGGAGGCGGCGACCACCGCCTGATGCAGGAACTGCTGCTCGGCATCGGCGGCGTGCGGGCCATCCGGGCCTACTGCCGGATCACCGGCCACCCCGAGCCCGAGGTGTTCCACACCAACGAGGGCCACGCCGGCTTCCTCGGCCTGGAGCGCATCCGCGAGCTCACCGAGGCCCGGCTGTCGTTCGAGGAGGCCCTGGAGGCCGTACGCGCCGGGACCGTGTTCACCACCCACACGCCGGTCCCCGCCGGCATCGACCGGTTCCCGGCCGAGATGATCGCCCGCCAGTTCGGCGGGTCCAACGCCTGGCCGACGGTATCGGTGGACCGCATCCTCGAGCTCGGCGCCGAGCCCGAGGGCCCCGAGGCCGACAAGTCGGTCTTCAACATGGCCGTCATGGGCATGCGGCTGGCCCAGCGGGTCAACGGCGTGTCCGAGCTGCACGGCCACGTCAGCCGGGAGATGTTCCAGGGCCTGTGGCCGGGCTTCGACGTGGACGAGGTGCCGATCGGCTCGATCACCAACGGCGTCCACGCCCCCACGTGGGTCGGCCGGGAGATGATGGAGCTCGCCGGCGAGGAACTGCCCTCGCTGATCGACAAGGCGCAGGGCTGGGAGGGCGTGCACAAGCTCTCCGAGGCCGACATCTGGGGCATCCGCGCCAAGCTGCGCGCCCGCCTGGTCGAGGAGGCGCGCCGGCGGCTGCGCAAGTCGTGGCGGCAGCGCGGCGCCAGCGAGGCCGAGCTGGGCTGGGTGGACGAGGCGCTCGACCCGGACGTGCTGACGATCGGCTTCGCCCGGCGGGTGCCCTCCTACAAGCGGCTGACCCTCATGCTCTGCCAGCCCGACCGGCTCCGCAGGCTGCTGCTCGATCCGGACAAGCCGGTGCAGATCGTCATCGCAGGCAAGGCGCACCCGGCCGACGAGGGCGGCAAGAAGCTCATCCAGCAGATCGTCCGCTTCGCCGACTCCGAGGACGTGCGGCACCGCATCGTCTTCCTGCCCGACTACGACATGGCGCTCGGGCAGCTCATGGTGACGGGCTCCGACGTGTGGATGAACAACCCGCTGCGCCCGCTGGAGGCGTGCGGCACGTCCGGCATGAAGGCGGCGCTCAACGGCGGCCTCAACCTGTCCATCCGCGACGGATGGTGGGACGAGTGGTACGACGGCAACAACGGCTGGGCGATCCCCAGCGCCGACGGCGTCGACGACCCCGAGCGCCGCGACGAGCTGGAGGCCACGGCGCTGTACGACCTCATCGAGCGCGAGGTCGCCGACCGCTTCTACGACCGGGCCGCCGACGGCCTGCCGCGGCGCTGGCTGGAGATGGTCAAGCACACGCTGAGCTCGCTCGGGCCGAAGGTGCTGGCCGGGCGCATGCTGCACGACTACGTCACCGACCTGTACACCCCGGCGGCGGCCTCCGCCCGGTCGCTGGCGGCCGACGGGTACGGCAACGCCCGGCTGTTCGCGGCCTGGAAGCTGCGCGTGGCCAAGGCGTGGCCGGGCGTGCGGGTCGAGCACGTCGAGGCGACCGGCGTGGGGGACACCCCCGAGCTGGGGGCCCGGCTGGAGCTGCGGGCCACGATCGCCCTCGGCGAGCTGTCGCCCGAGGACCTCCAGGTGCAGGCCGCCTACGGCAGGGTGGGCGCGCACGACGAGCTGCTGTCACCCGGCTACGTCACGCTGAAGGTCGACTCGGTGGGCGACGACGGCAGGGCGCACTACACCGGCGTCGTGCCGCTGGACCGCACCGGTGCGTTCGGCTACAGCGTGCGCGTGGTCCCGTTCCACCCGCTGATGGCGTCCGCGGCGGAGCTCGGCCTCATCACCGTCCCTGAGGAGCCGGTCGGCATGACCAACGGCACCCTGCGCTAGGGCTGGGAAGAGTTGACCCGGTCACCCCTCTCGCCTGCTTCCGTGGCAGGTGAGAGGGGTAGACCAGCACCATGGCACAGGCCCTGCACATCGGGATGGTCGCCCCGCCCTGGTACGACGTGCCGCCCCGCACGTACGGCGGCATCGAGGCGGTGACCGCCGCCCTGGTCCACGGCCTGCGGGCGCGCGGGCACCGGGTCACCGTCATCGGGGCAGGCCACGGCGTGGACCTAAGGACCTACGACGAGCCGCCCTCGGCACGGATCGGCGAGCCGTTCCCCGAGGTGGTGCACGCGGCCGAGGCGGCCCGCCTCCTGCGGGGCCTGGACGTGGACATCGTCCACGACCACTCGCTGGCCGGGCCGCTCACCGCCGGGGGGCGGCTCGTGCCGACGGTCGTCACCTGCCACAACGACGTGAGCGGAGAGCTCGGCGACTACTACCGGAGCCTCGGCGCGGACGTGTCCCTGGTCGCCATCTCCTCGGCCCAGCGCGCCCACGCGCCCGGCCTGAACTGGGTGGGGCGGGTGCACAACGCGCTGGACGTCGCGGCGTGGCCGTTCCTGGAGCACAAGGACGACTGGGTGCTGTGGCTGGGACGGCTCAGCCCGGACAAGGGCGCGCACCTCGCGATCGAGGCGGCGCGCGCGGCGGGCCGCCGCATCCTGCTGGTCGGCAGGCAAGCCGAGCGGGCGGAGCAGGCCTACTTCCGCGAGCGGGTGGAGCCGCTGCTCGGGCCCGGCGTCGAATACCTGGGAGAGGCGGACGGCCCGCTCAAGAGCGAACTGTTCTCCCGGGCCCGGTGCCTGGTGCTCCCGCTGCTGTGGGACGAGCCCTTCGGCATGGTCATGATCGAGGCGATGGCCTGCGGCACGCCGGTGGTGGCGCTGCGGCGGGGCGCGGTGCCCGAGATCGTGGTGGACGGGGTGACCGGCTACGTCCGCGACACGCCCGGCGAGCTCCCCGCCGCGATCGAGGCGGTCTCCGCGCTGGACCCGCACGCCGTGCGCGACCGCGTGGTCCGGCACTTCGACGTGCCCGTGATGGTCGAGGGATACGAGCGGATCTACCACGGCATCGCGGCCGCGACGCCGGCCGCTCCCCGGCGGCCCCTCCCGCTCGGGCGCTGATCTCCCCCTTATCGTGGGGGCCATGGGTGAATTCGTCAGGGTGGAGATCTCCGAGCACATCGCCACGATCCGGCTCGACCGGCCGAAGATGAACGCGCTGAACCGGCAGGTCCAGGAGGAGATCGCGGAGGCCGCGGGGCTCGTGGACGCCGACCCGAACACGCACGCCGTCATCGTCTACGGCGGCGAACGCGTCTTCGCGGCCGGCGCCGACATCAAGGAGATGGCGGTCATGTCCTACGCCGACATGGCCGTGCACTCGCGCACTCTGCAGGACTGCTTCACCGCCGTCGCGCGGATCGGCAAGCCGGTGATCGCGGCGATCACCGGGTACGCCCTGGGCGGCGGCTGCGAGCTCGCGCTGTGCGCCGACTTCCGGGTGGCCGGGCAGAGCGCGAAGCTCGGCCAGCCGGAGATCACCCTCGGGATCATCCCCGGCGCGGGCGGGACCCAGCGCCTGTCCCGGCTCGTCGGGCCCGCCCGGGCTAAGGATCTGATCTTCACCGGGCGGCACGTGGACGCCGCCGAGGCGCTCGCCATCGGCCTGGTCGACCGGGTGGTGCCCGACGGCGAGGTCTACACCGCGGCGCTCGAACTCGCCGCGACCTTCGCCGAGGGACCGGTCGCCGCGGTCCGGGCGGCCAAGCTCGCCATCGACCACGGCCTCGAGACCGACCTCGACACCGGCCTGGAGATCGAGCGGCTCCAGTTCTCCGGTCTGTTCGCCACCCAGGACGCCCGGGAGGGCATGACGGCCTTCGCCGAGAAGCGCCGTCCCAAGTTCACCGGACGGTGACATCGCCGCGCCCCTTTGTGTTGATCTGCCGCGCCTTCGGCGCGGCGGCTCGGGGCGCCTGCAGTCCGCGTCCCTCGCGGATCAGGCTGTGTGGGCGAGGATGGCGCCGGCCAGTTCCGCGTGCACCTCGGGCGGCAGGGTGTGGCCCATGCCTTCGACCGTCATCAGCCGGGCGCCGGGGATCTGCTCGGCGATGAGAGCGCCGTGGCCCGGCTTGGCGGGCTCGTGCGTGCCCTCGACGACCAGGGTGGGCGCCGTGACCCGGTGCAGGACGCCCACCGGCTCGAAGTCCGGCTTCGCCGCCGCCGCCAGCCGGTGGTTGGCCGCCGCGTCGAGGTCGCGCGCCCGGTCGTACCGGCGTTCGGCCAGCCTGCGCGAGGCGTCCTCGTCGAACGGCAGGCCGGTGCCGTGCAGCACGCGGTCCTCCGCGATCATGCGCTCGATCCGCTCCCGCCGGTCGCGCGGCGGCGGCGCCACGATCAGCTCGCGGTAGAACGCGACGAACTCCGGCGTGGGTTCGGGCAGGCTGCCCTCGGGCTGCGGCTCGCCCATCAGCGCCCGCATGATCACCGCGCCCTCACCGCCGCCGAGCGGCGACGAGCCGATGACGGTGAGCGTCCGCACGCGCTCCGGCCGCTCCACCGCGATCAGCTGCCCGAGCAGCCCGCCCGCCGAATGGCAGACCAGATGCGCGCTGTCCAGCCCGTGCGCGTCCATCACCCGCAGCACGTCGTTCTTGATGTCGTCCCATGTGTACGGATCCTTCTCGAAGTCGATGACGTCGGACATCCCGGTGTCGCGGTGGTCGTAGCGGATCACGCGCCGGCCGCCGGCGGCGAGCCGGCCCACGAACTCGTCCGGCCACAGGATCCCCTGCGACATCGAACCCATCACCAGCACGATCGGCGCGTCGGCCGCGGCCCCGAACTCTTCACTCCAGATGTTTGGCATGGGCTAAAGCATGTCGTCCCCGGCCGCCGCCGCCTTCCGTAGAACTACTAGCCGAGCCAGTTCAGTACGTGAGGTGATGCCGAGCTTCGGATAGATCTTGTACAGGTGGTATTCGACCGTGCGCGGGCTGAGGAACAGCCGGGCGGCGATCTCCTTGCTGGTCGCGCCGCCCGCCACCAGGGTGGCGATGCGCAGCTCCTGCGGGGTGAGCGTGTCCAGCGCCGTCCCCCGTACGTCGGGTGCCGCCTCGGGAACCGCGGCCGTCTCCTGCTCGGCCCGTATGCTCTCGCCCGCCGCGCGCAGCTCGCCGTACGCGCGCCGGGCCCAGGGAGCGGCTCCCGCGCGCTGGAACGTCTCCAGCGCCGCGCGCAGGTGCGCCCTGGCCTCACCCGGCCGCTGCGTACGGCGCAGCCGCTCGCCCAGCAGCAGTCCCGTCCTGGCCGCCTCGAACGGGTTGGCGTGGAGCCGTGACGCCTCGCCGAGCGCCTCCACGCCCCGGTCGTCCGGCAGGACCAGGCCGCGGCACCGGGCGAGCAGGGCCCGGGACTCGGCCGTCCCCGCGTGGGCCGACCAGCGCTCGTACGCCTCCAGCGCCGCCTTGGCGGCGGCCGCGTCACCCGCGCCGACGGCTGCCTCGATCCGGTCCGGCGTGCTCCGCCAGACGACGGTCGGATGACCGGCTCCCGGGCCCGCGGCGACGATCGCGGTGAACCGGTCGTGCGCCGCCGCGAACCGGCCGAGGCACAGGTCGAGCATGGCCAGGGCGTACGCCGCGAGCCCGGCGCGCAGGCCCACGCGGTGGGGGACGGCGATGGCCAGCGCCTCCCGGGCGTACCGGCCGCAGGGCTCCTCCTCGCCGCGCAGGGCCGCCACGGCCGCGAGGTTGGCCAGATGCGCGGCCACGGTGTTGACGTATCCGGCCTCGCGGGCCAGCTCCAGGCCCTCCTCCGAGACGGCGCGGCTGTCCGCGAGGCGCCCGGCCAGCCGCTCCGCCGTGGCGACGAACTCCAGCACCACGGGCAGCTGGCCCGTCATCCCGGAGACCCTGGCCACCCGCCCGGCCCGCTCGGCCAGCTCGGCGGACAGGTCCACCTCGCCCAGATAGCTCGCCGCCGCCGACGCCCACATCAGCTCGGCCGCCTCGCGCAGCTCGCCCGTACGGCCGAGGGCCCGCCTGAGCAGGTCGTGCCCGCTGCCGTCGGCGAGCGTCGCGCCGATGCCGGCGACCACGTCGCGCAGGAACCCCTCGGGGAAGGCGGCCGCCCGCCGCCCGATCTCGATGATGGCCTTCGTGTCGCCGACGTACGACGCGGCCTCCGAGGCGTCGGCCAGCATGCCCAGGGTGTCGCCCGACGCGAGGATCCGCACGGCCTCGGCGGCGTCGCCCGAGTTCAGCTCGAACCGCCCACGCAGCTGCGCGATCTCCATGGTCAGCGCGGGGTCCGCCCCGGCGAACTCGCGGGCCTCGGCCAGCAGGGACTCCGCCTGGCCGGGACGCCCCCCGAGCCAGGCGGCCACGGCGGCGTCCTTGAGGCGCCGGGCGCGCACGAGCGGTTCGGGAGTGAGCTCGGCGGCCCTGGCCAGGGCGGTGGCGGCGGCGCCGTACCCGCCCCGGTCCCGGGCCCGTTCGGCGGCCCGGGCGAGCGCGGCGGCGACCGTCTCGTCCTGGCCGAGCGCGGCCCCGGCCAGATGCCGGGCCCGCCGGTCCCCGTCCGACACCTCGGCCAGTGCCGCGTGCGCCTCGCGGCGCGCGGCGGGGGAGGCCGCCTCGTACACCGCCGACCTGATCAGCGGATGGCGGAACCGCGCCTGAGTCCCCGACACGCTCGCGAGCCCGGCGGACTCGAGCTCGGGAAACGCCGCCTCTCCCACGCCCAGCCGTTCGGCGGCCCGCAGCACCAGGTCCAGGTCGCTCTCGACCGCCGCCAGCAGGGCCGTCAGCCGCGCCCCTGCCGACAACGCGGCCACCCGGTCGCCGAAGAGCCGGTCGCCGCCGGGCAGGGGGTCGGGCAGCGGTTCCCGGCCGGCCCGCTGGGCGGGGGTGAGCAGCCGGGCCGTCTCGCGCAGCGCCAGCGGGTTGCCCCCGGTCAGCGCCACGAGGTCGCGCCTGACCGGCGCCGCGAGCGCGAAGCCGGCGTCGAGCAGTTCGGCGGCCGCCGGTTCGGCCAGCCCGGCGATCTCCAGCGAGGGCAGGCCCTTCACCGGCGTGCCGCCCCGTACGGCCAGCGGCATCGCGATCGGCTCGGTGCGCAGCCGCCTGGCGGCGAACAGCAGGGCGTCGGCCGACGGCCGGTCCACCCATTGGAAGTCGTCGACGACGCAGATCAGCCCGTCCTGCGCGGCGGCCTCGGCCAGCAGCGACAACACCCCGGCCGCCAGCAGGAAGCGATCGCCAGAACCGGCCGGGGCCAGCCCGAGCGCGCCGCGTACGGCCTCGGCCTGCGGTTCCGGCAGCGCGTCGAGCAGCCCGGTCACCGGCAGCAGCAACTGGTGCAGGGCGGCGAACGCCAGATCGGCCTCCGCCTCGACCCCCGTGGTCCGCAGCACGCGCATGGGCCCGCCGCGGGAGGCCGCCAGGTCGAGCAGCGCCGTCTTGCCGGCACCGGCCTCGCCGCGCAGCACGAGCGCGCCCCCGACGCCTTTCCTGGCCCGATCGATCAGGTCGTCGATCGCCGCCGTCTCCGCCGATCTGCCGTAAAGCACAACCGCAGACTGTATTGGGTGGCGAGGTCGCGGCCGCCGCCCTGCCCGGGAAGTGGCCGTAAGACGGCTTCTCAGGGTTCTGTGAGCAACTCTGGACTTTGCGTCAAGAATCGATCGAAAATGCCGCTATCGTGGCGGTTCATGATGCGGTTGCGAGTGCCGGGCCTGTCGCGGCTGCGCCGGGCGCTGCTGTCCCGGCTCGACTCTCGGTATGTCACCAAGCCCGACCATCGGCAGGACCTCAAGGACGCGCTCTGGGAGGTCCAGATGCTCCGCCGGGAGGTCGTGGCGCTGCGCGACGAGGTCGACCGGCTGCGGCGGGGGACGGGGACGCAGGTCAAGACCGCCCCGGAGCCGCGGGTGACGACGGACCCCAAGGCGGCCGAGGCGCACCGGCTGGCGACCGAGACCGCCGAGGCGGTGGACACGCTGCTGCAGAGCGAGATGCGCATCTGGCAGGCGATCGACGACCTGTCGGCACGGGTGGGCGCTCCCGGACGGGCGGGGTGACCGGTCATGCGGGTGCAGTGGACGCGTGACGCGGACGTCTGGCGGCTGGTCTTCCTGCTCGACCCCGAGGACGAGACGACGGGGGCCTGCACCGACGGCCACCCCATCGAGCTGCGGACCAACTCCTGCCACGTACGGACCGGGGACGCGGGCGCGTCCCCGCATCCCGACCTGCTGGCGGTCGCCGCGTGGACCGTCGTCGCGCCGTGGGTCAGGCGGCGGGTGACGTTCGACCGGCCGATCTCCGCCGGGCTCGCCGAGGCGCTGCGCACGGGGTGGGGGGTGGACGCCGGGCCGGTCGGGGCGGACGCCAGGAGCGGCACCCGTCTGGCCGTCTCCTACAGCGGGGGCGCGGACTCGATGGCCGTGGCCGACATGTTTCCCGACGCGCCGTTCGTGCACTTCCAGCGGGTGAGCCACCCGCGGGTGCCCAACCGGTGGACGCACTACCGGGCGGAGGTGCTCGCCGGGCTCGCCCGGCAGACCGGCAGGGAACTCCACGTCGTCCAGTCGGATCTGGAGTTCCTGCTGAGCCGTCCCCGGCCCGGCTATCCGGAGCACCACGCCGTCACGGTGGGAGCGCTGCTCCTCGCCGGCGACCTCGACCTCGGGGGCGTCGCGCTGGGCTACGAGATCGGCTCGCGCTGGCTCGGCAGCGACCGGTACGTCAACCGCTACACGCCGGACAACCCCATGTGGGCGCCGCACGGGAAGTGGGCCCGGCTGTACGAGGCCGCGGGGCTCCCGCTGGTGCTCCCGGTCGGGGGCGTGAGCGAGCCCGTGACCATGCGCATGGCGATGGGCTCCGACCTCGCGCACCTGGTCCGCTGGTGCCTGCGGGGCGACTCGTCGGGACCGTGCCAGAAATGCGGCAAATGCCTGCGCAAGGAGCTGATCCTCGCCGCCGTCGAGGGACGCCCGCTCAAGACGACGCTCACCGCCCGGTCGGTCCCCGCCCGCGCCTGGCAGCAGCCGCCGCCGTACTCTGGCCAGGAGACGATCGAGTACGGCTGCGCGCGGGTGCCGGGGATCGAGGACACGCCGTTCGCCAAGGCGGCGGAGTACCTTGGGGCGACCGTGGAGTCGACCCGCTGGATGGACCGCTGTTACCCGCCCTCGATCGACGAGACGCCGGAGCCCTGGCGCGAACGAGTCGGCGCGTACATGCGGGAGAAGGTCGGGCTCATGACCGCGGACGAGCAGCGCCAGGTGGAGGCATGGGCGGCGATATGAAGATCTACCTGTCGGTGGACATGGAGGGGGTCACCGGGCTGACCGACCCCGAGGAGATGCACCACGGGGGCCGCGGGTACGAGCGCGGCTGCGAGCTGATGACGGGGGACGCCAACGCGGTGATCCAGGGCGCCTTCGACGCGGGCGCCGCGTCCGTGCTGGTGAACGACGCCCACGGGTCCACCAAGAACCTCATGATCGACCTGCTGGACGAGCGGGCCACGCTGATCAGAGGCCCGGGCAAGCCGCATCGCATGGGGCAGGGCCTCGTCGCCGGCATGGACGCCGCCTGCTTCGCCGGCTACCACGCCCGGGCCGGGGTGTCGCACGGGGTGCTCAACCACACGTGGATGGGCAAGGAGATCCAGAACGTCTACCTGAACGGCGAGGTCTGCGGCGAGACCCGGATCGTGGCCGGCTTCGCGGGCTCGCTGGGCGTGCCGGTCGCGCTCGTCAGCGGCGACGAGGCGGTGTGCGAGGAGGCCAGGGAACTGCTCGGCGAGGTCGAGACGGTCGCCGTGAAGAAGGGCATCGACAAGTTCTCCGCCGAGCTGCTGCCCCCGGCCGTGGCCTGGCGGCGCATCCGCGAGGGCACGGCCCGCGCCCTGGGCAGGCTGTCCGATTTCCGGCCCTACGTGGTCGAGCCGCCGTACACCCTCGGCGTGGAGTGGAATTCCACCGCCATCGCCACGGCCTGCTCGATCGTGCCCGGCGTGCGGCTCGCCGGCCCTCGGCACACCGAGTTCACCACGGACGACTATCACGAGATCATGGCGGTGTTCGGGCTCTTCTCCATGATCGGCGGCCAGGTCGCCTGCGGCAGCGGCCGGTACGGCTGACGCCCGATCTCCTCGGAGCCTGCCCCTAAGGTGGTCATCCAACCGCACCGCACACCGTCAAGGAGGGCTGAATGCCGCTCGAATGGGTTCCCGCGTCCGACCGGCCGGACCTGCTCGCCGATCCCGTCGCCAAGGCCGTGGCCGAACTCGACGTCAAGGTGGAGGTCGCCGAGATCGATCCCGATCTCTCCGACACCGCCGCGTTCTGCGAGCGGTACGGCGTGGCGATGGAGGACTCGGCCAACTGCGTCATCGTCGCCGCCAAGCGAGGCGGGGAGACGCGGTACGCCGCCGTCATGGTGCTCGCCACCGCGCGGGCCGACGTCAACGGAATCGTGCGCCGCCATCTGGACGCGCGGAAGGCGTCCTTCGCCGCGCAGGCGGAGGCCGTCGAACTGACCGGTATGGAGTACGGCGGCATCACTCCGATCGGTCTTCCCGAGGGCTGGCCGGTGCTCGTTGACGAAAACGTGACCCGGCGGCCGTTCGTGGTGATCGGCAGCGGCGTCCGCCGCTCCAAGCTGGCGCTTTCCGGCGAGGCGCTGGTGGCGGCGACGCAGGGGGAGGTCCTCGCGCTCACCATTTGACCGCCTGCCTGGAAACCGATCGCGTCTTTTCTCCGTTGTGCTGAGCGGAGATGTGGCGCGATGGTTCACTCATGGGCGTTCTTTTAGTCGGTATGGTGCTTAGGCAATGAATCAGGACGACCGACTGGGCCCGTACCGGCTGCTGAGGCGGCTCGGTGAGGGCGGCATGGGCGTGGTTCACCTCGCCCTCGATCCGCAGGGCAGGCAGGTGGCCGTCAAGGTCCTGCGTTCGGAGGTGGCGGGCGACGACGTCGCGCGCAGGCGTCTGTCGCGCGAGGTCGAGACCATGCGGCGGGTGCGCGGGCCGAACATCGCGGAGGTCGTCGACGCCGACGTCACGGGGCGCAGGCCGTACATCGTCACCCGCTACGTGCCGGGACGGCCGCTTGACGAGATCGTCAAGAACGACGGCCCGCTGCCCCTCGACGCCCTCCTCAAGGTCGCCGTCGGGGTCGCCGAGGCCCTCGCCGCCGTGCACGCGGCCGGGGTCATCCATCGTGACCTCAAGCCGGGCAACGTGCTGATGCTGGACGGCCAGCCGGTGCTGATCGACTTCGGCATCGCCCAGGCGGTCGACGCCACCCGGCTCACCCAGACCGGCATGTTCATCGGCACGCCCGGCTACCTCGCCCCCGAGATCATCGAGGGCCACGAGGCCGGGCCGCAGGTGGACGTGCATGCCTGGGCCGGCACCGTGCTGTACGCCGCCACCGGCCAGCCGCCGTTCGGCAAGGGCACGCTGGAGATGATCTTCTTCAACATCACCTCCGGCCGGGCCAACGTCGAGGCCGCCCCCGCGCCGATCCAGCCGATGCTGCGGGCCGCGTTCAACCGCGACCCGGCCAGGCGGCCGACCGCGGCCGAGCTCGTACGGCAGCTCGCGCGGCTCATGCCCCAGTCGCCGGGCGGCAGGCGCCGCGTGCCCGACGAGATCACGACGGTGCCCAACGTGGACGACACCGGCGGTCAGCAGGCGCCCGGCTCCGGCCGCCAGGGCGGTCCGCCGACCGGGTCGCCGGTGCCGCCGATCTCCCCGCCGGTCGCGCCCGTGGCGACGCCGCCGGTCGCGCCGTCCCAGCCGGGCGGCCGGGCCGAGGAGTTCGTCTCGCTGCTGCGCGAGACCCCCGCGGCGGGCCAGGGCGGCGACCCCTTCCCGACCGTGCGGGTGACCGGAGAGGACCTGCGCCGGGCGGGCCTCGGGCCTAACGGCCCACAGAACGGCCCGGCGAACGGCCCGGGCGGTCCCGTGGAAGGCCCGGCGGAGGGCGACATCCCCACCCGGATGCCGCCGCCCCGCACCCAGACGTCCGGCCCGTCCGGTCCGGCCGCGTTCCCGGGCTCGCCCGTTTCCGGCCCGGCTCCCACGACGGGCGGGCCGTCCGCGCCGCCGCGTGCCCCGGACGAGTGGCCCACGCCGATGCTGCGCCCGGAGGGAGACGTCCCCACGCGGCGGGTGACCTCGGAAGAGGTGCGCCAGGCCGTCAGCGGCGATCCCACGGGCCCGCGCGCGGCGTCCCCCCAGCCCGGCTTCACGCAGCCCGGGTCGCCTCAGCACGGCGCCCCTCACCACGGCGCCCCTCACCACGGCGCCCCTCACCACGGAGCCCCCCAGCGTGGGGCGAACGAGCACGGGGCCTACGAGCAGGGAGACGTGGCGGCGCGCGACCACGCGCTCTTCGGACACGCGCCCGAGCTCTACGAGCGGACACCGCACATCCACCAGCCGAACCCCGCACCGTTCATGCCGACGGTGCGGGTGCCGCCGCCGACCGTGCCGCCCATGCCGTTCCCGCCCGGGGGGCTGTTCCAGCGCTCCAAGACGTACGGCGTGGCGAGCGCGCTGCTCCTGGTCGTGATGACGTCGCTCGCGGTCGTGGCGCCGCTGCTGGTGTGCCTGGTGGCCGTGCCGGTCGCGGTGCTGCTGCGGGCCGCCGACCTGGCCCAGCCGCACCTTCACTCTCGCCGTCCCGCGGGCGCCGCGGCGGCCGACGTGCTGCGGGTGCTGAGCCGTCCGGCGGAGCTCGTCAAGTCGATCGGCGTCACGATCGCGCTCGTGCCGTACGCGCTGATCCTGGGGCTGCCGGTGACGCTGCTGCTCACCGTCCTCCTCGGCGACACCTCCGCGCTCCTGCTCGCGGCGCTGAGCTGGGGGATCGCGACGGCGTTGTGGACGATCTGCGCGGGCCCCGGAGTGGTGGGTCCGGGCAGGCAGATGCGGCGGACGCTGGCCTCGCTGGCGCCCGGCGAGGGAGCGGCGAAGGGGCTCGCCTGGGGGATCGGCGCCTTCGCGGTGCTGACGGCGGCGATCGCGCTCTCCAGCCTCCTGGGTAAACAGACAGCAGGGCACTTCTGGGGCCCAATCGACGTTGTGTCAGTACTGGAACGACTGAAAGACCTGCGTAACCAGGCGGGGAACGGGTGACGGGGGACGAGATGTCGGCTACTGAGGCTCCGGAGAGGATCGGGCCCTACCGGCTGCTGAGGCAGCTCGGCGAGGGCGGCATGGGGGTGGTCCATCTCGGCCTCGACGCGGAGGGGCGCGAGGTCGCGGTCAAGGTCCTGCACCCGCACGTCGCGACCGACCTCAAGGCGCGCGACCGGCTCACCCGCGAGGTGGAGACCATGCGGCGGGTGCGCAGCAGGCGCGTCGCCGAGGTCCTCGACGCCGACCTGACCGGCGCCGCACCCTACATCGTGACGCGGTACGCCCCCGGCCGGACCTTAGAGCAGACGGTCCTGGAGGACGGGCCGCTCGCCGACGACGGCGTGATCCGGCTCGCCGTGGGCCTGTGCGAGGCCCTGGTCGCCATCCACGCGGCCGACGTCATCCACCGCGACCTCAAGCCGGCCAACGTGATGCTCGTGGCCGGCGAGCCGCTCGTGATCGACTTCGGCATCGCCCACCTGGTCAACGCCACCCGGCTGACCCAGACGGGGATGTTCGTCGGCACCCCCGGCTACCTCGCCCCGGAGATCATCCGGGACACCGAGATCACCCAGGCCGCCGACGTGCACGCCCTGGCGGCCACGGTCTTCTTCGCCGCCACGGGGAAGGCGCCGTTCGGCTCGGGCACGTTCGAGTCGGTCTGTTACAACATCCTCGAAGGCAAGGCGCAGGTGGACCTCGCGCCGGCCTGGATGCGGGGCTGGCTCCGCGCCGCGCTGGCGCCCGAGGCCACCTCGCGTCCCACGGCCGCGTCGCTGCTCAGGCTCACCCGTTCGCTCGACCCCTCGGTCACCGTGCTCAGGGAGACCGCCCACGAGCCGCCGCGCGACGGCGGGACGCGGATCCTGGACGGCACGCGCGTGCTCGACGAGCCGGCGCGGGGAGACGCGGGCGACCGGGTGAACGGCGCCGGCGCAAGCCGGACCAGCATGCTGCCCGCCGGCGACGACAGCTACTCCGACCTGCTGCCGCCGGTGAACTACGTGGAGCCGGAGCGGCCCCGACGGGAGCCCCGGGCGCCCAGGCAGCGCCGTCCGGTGTCCGCGCCGCCTCCGGCGCATCCGCAGGCCTCGCCGTACGGGCAGGCGGGCCCGCCCCCGCCGCCGTACCAGCCCCCGGGCTACCAGCAACCCGTGTACCAGCCGTACACCGACCAGCGGGTGGCGGGCCACCCTGAGCCCCGGGTCGCGCCGCCGCCGGCTCCCGCCGCGCCGTACGAGCCCGAGCCGAGGCGGGCCCCCTACCGGGCCCCGCATCCGGTGCTCGCGGCCCTGCTGCTGGCCACGCTCGTGGCGCTGGCCTGCCTGCTGCCGGTCGTGGTGAGCCTGTTCGCCGTCGTGGCGGCGCTGTGCCTGCGGGTGGGGCAGTACCTGCTCGGCGACCTGGCCGACCGCCGGGCCGCGCGGGGCAGCAGCGGGGCCGACCCGCTCCTCGCGGTGCTCGGCACCCCGTGGGCGCTGATCAAGGCCGGACTGGCGACGGTGGTGCAGGTGCCGCTGGCCGTGATGTTCGCCATGTGCGTGTGGGGCGGGTTCCACTACCTCGGCGGGGTCAGGCCCGACCCCGCCGCGGCGTACGCCACGGGCGCCTTCGTGGCCGGGCTGTTCCTCCTTCCCGGGGGGAAGGCCCCCCGCAAGGCGGTGTCCCGGACGCTGAGCGCGGTGATCCGGAGCCCCGGAGCGGGAATGATCGTGACGATCGCGGTCGGCACGGTCGCGCTGTTCGCGATCATGACGGCGCTGTCCGCGGACGCCTCGTGGGTCCCCTGGCGGCCGCCGTCGGTGGCGGTGGACCACATCGTCGCGGATCTCAAACAGAAGGGTCAGGACACGGTCGTCAACCTGATCGGCGGCGTGATCGGGGACATCATGGACAGGATCGGCCTGGGCTTCCTGACCTTCTGGACCTGACCCCGCCCCGGTCGCCACGGTGAACCGGGAGGCACCTGTTGGGCACGCCGGAACAGCTTGGTCCCTATCGCCTGGTCTCCACGCTCGGCTCCGGAGGGTTCGGTGAGGTCCACCTCGCGCTCGATCCCGACGGGCGCACGGTGGCGGTCAAGGTCCTGCATCCCCACGTCGCCTCCGACGGGTTCGCCATCACCCGCCTCGCCCGCGAGGTGGAGACCATGCGCCGGGTTCGCGGGGCCCACGTCGCCGAGGTGCTGGACGCCTCGCTGTCGGGGGAGCGGCCCTACATCGTCACCCGGTATGTCCAGGGCAGGCCGCTCAGCGCGGTCATCGCCAACGACGGGCCGGTCGCCGGGGCCGACCTGCTACGGCTCGCCCTGGGGCTGGCGGAGGCGCTGGAGTCCGTCCACGCGGCCGAGGTGGTCCACCGCGATCTCAAGCCGGCCAACGTGATCGTCTCCGAGCGCGAGCCGTACGTGATCGACTTCGGCATCGCCTGCGCGTTGGAGTCGGCCTCGGTCACCGCCTCGGGGGCGGTCGTCGGCACGCCCGGCTACCTGGCCCCCGAGGTGCTGGAAGGCCGGGAGGCCGGGCCGGAGGCCGACGTGTTCGCCTGGGGGGCGACGCTGGCCTTCGCCGCGTCGGGGCGGCAGCCGTACGGGACGGGGCCGGCCGCGGCGATCGCCTACCGGGTCGTCCACCGCGAGCCCGACCTGTCGGGCGTGCCGGCCTGGCTCGCCCCGATCGTGGAGCGATGCCTGAGCGCCGATCCGGCGGACCGCCCGGCGACGGCCGAGCTGGCCGGGCTCCTCAAGGAGGCCGCGCCGGCGCTGGACGGGATCGAGCCGGCGCGGCCCGCGCTGTCGGAGGCGCCCACCCAGCAGTGGCGGCCCGGCGACCGGCGGCGGAGCCTGCCCTCGCGCGGCACCCGCCGGGGAGAGGTGGACGACCCGCGCGCCGCGCACCGGGAGAAGCTGCACCGCCGCTGGGTGATCGGCTCCGCGGTGGTCGTCGGCCTGTTCGCCGCCGCGGCCCGTGCCAACCTGCCGGAGGTGTCGCTTCTCCTGCTGGTGCTCTACGGCATCGCCCTGCTCGTGGACGCGGGGTTCGGGCTGCTGGGCAGGTCGAGGCGGCGGCTCGTGGTGGACCTCGCGGGCGGCGTCGGGGCCGTCGCGGTGTGGGCGCTGCTCAGCACGCTGTTCAGCACGGCGACGCTCCTCATGGCCGTCGGCACCGTCCTGCTCCTGCTCGTGATGCTCGTGTTCGCGAGCTGACCGCCACAGCGGACTTCGATACAGGCCCTAGGAGAACCAGTCGGCGCCGAGCTCCTGGATGGTCCTGCTGCCCCGGGGCACCAGCAGTGCCTCCCTCAGCACCTGGTTGACGTGCTCGGGGTCGTTGACCATGCCGAACAGGAAGAACGACCCGCCGTCCGCCGTGCGGAAGCCGAAGATCGAACCGTGCCCGGCGAACTCGACGTACGCCCCCTTGTACACCGCGGGGAACGCCTTGCGGCTGTAACTGTCCTTGGCGAGGCGGTAGCCGGAAACGCCTTCTTTCTTCTCGTGGTTCCAGAAGTTCAGGTACTCCTCGGCCACGGCGGGCGCCATGAGGGTGTCCATGTCGGTGACGTAGCCGTCGGCGTCGAGCCGCGGCTTCGGCATCCGCTCGCCCCAGTGGATCGGAGTCGCGACGGCCAGCCTGAACGACTGCCCGGGGGAGCGGAGGAACGCGAGCACGTGGGGGCGGGCATGGCCCTTGGTGTCCTTGTAGGTCGCCTGCGCGATGAACCATTCGCCGATCGGCCGCTGCCGCTCCGGCCTGGGCAGGTAGATCGTCGGGGTGCCGGTCGGCCTGATCGGTGTGTGCCCCGGTTTCGACCCGAAGATCTCATGGTTGCGTTCGAGCACACCCTCGTGCAGCGCCGCCTCGACGAACAGCGCGTCGAGCCGGTCGTTCCGGTTCCACCACTTGGGCTTGCGAAGCGTCGCGTTGTATCTGCCCACCCACTCCCGCAGGGCCTGCCTGGCCTGGGCGATGGTCGGCCCCGTCTCGCCGGCGGAGGGAGTGGGTGCGGCGCTCGGCGTCGGCCGAGGTGAGGAGACCGGGCTCGGCGTGTCGGCCCGGTGCGCGACCATGTCGGTGACCGCACCGCAGCCGGACAGGCCTACGACAAGAGCCATGATCAGCCACGTCCCACGCACTGGCGGAGAACCCCCAAGATCGCCCGTAGAAATGCCAACATATCGGACACCGGAGCGGGGTGGGTCTCGGCCGCAGGGACCTCCGCGACTCCTCCGGAACATAGTTCGGTAGGGTGGCAGTGGGCGTGACCGGGTTCTGGGGAATTCCTCAATCGAAGGACGCGGCCGTAAAAACCTGGAGGTTTGCACCTAAGCTACCGATGGGTAACATACGCCTGGGGGGACCAGGGTCAGCTCGACACCCGGGCCACCTGCACAGGCGCGCCCGCGAGCACCTGGCAGTCTTGCATCACGTGCGCGTACCCCGCGCCACGTACCGAGAACCGCGGCGTCAGCCGTACGGAAAGGGGAGGTCGGCCACCGGCCATGAACATCGTCGTCTGCGTGAAGCAGGTCCCCGACACGGCGACCGAGCGCAAGCTGAGGTCCGATGACAAGACGCTCGACCGCGACGCCGCCGACGGCGTCGTGAACGAGCTCGACGAGTACGCGGTCGAGGAGGCGCTGCGGCTCAAGGAGGCCCATGGAGGCGAGGTCACCGTCCTCAGCATGGGCCCCGCCAAGGCGACCGAGACCATCCGCAAGGCCCTGGCGATGGGCGCCGACAAGGCGGTGCACCTGCACGACGACGCGCTGCACGGCTCGGACGCCCTGGGCACCTCCTACGCCATCTCCCAGGCCCTGAAGAAGATCGGTTTCGACCTGGTGATCCTGGGTTCGGAGTCGACCGACGCCCGCACGGGCATGCTCGCCGCGATGCTGGCCGAGCGGCTCGGCGCCCCGCAGCTCACGCTCGCCGGCAAGGTCGAGGTCGAGGGCACGGCCATCCGGGTGGAGCGGATCACCGACTACGGCTACGACAAGGTCGAGGCCTCGCTGCCCGCCGTCGTGTCGGTGGTCGAGAAGATCAACGAGCCGCGCTACCCGTCGTTCAAGGGCATCATGGCCGCCAAGAAGAAGCCGGTCGAGACGCTCGGCGTCGCCGACGCGGAGATCGCGGCCGACCAGGTGGGCCTGGCGAACTCCTGGAGCGAGGTCGTCGACTTCGCGGCCGCCCCGCCGCGTGCCGCGGGCACCGTGATCAAGGATGAGGGCGACGGCGGAGCCAAGGCCGCCGAGTTCCTCGCGTCGAAGAAGTTCATCTGAGGGGCTTGGGATGAGTGAGATTCTGGTTCTCGTCGACCACGTCGACGGTGACGTCAAGAAGGTCACCCTCGAACTGCTGACCCTGGCCCGGTCGCTGGGCACGCCGGCCGCCGTGTGGGCCGGCCCCGGCTACTCCGACGCCGCGAAGGCCAGGCTCGCCGAGTACGGCGCCGAGAAGATCTACGTGGCGGCGGCCGACGAGATCGGCGACTACGTGGTGGCGCCCAAGGCCGAGGTGCTTGCGCACCTGGTGGCCGAGCGTTCCCCGGCCGCGGTCTTCGTCGCCGCGACCGGCGAGGGCAAGGAGATCGCCGGCCGCCTGGCGGTCAAGACGGACTCCGGTGTGATCTCGGACGCGGTGGGCGTCAGCGAGGGCTTCGTCGCCGAGCAGTCCATCTTCGGCGGCGGCGTCAACGTCCACAGCCGCGTGACCAAGGGCACGCCGATCATCACGGTCCGTCCGAACAGCACCGCCCCCGTCGCCGCCGCCGCGGCAGGCGCCGAGGAGAAGGTGGAGGTCGCCCTGTCGGACGCCGCCCGCGCGGCCAAGATCGTCGAGCGGGTCGTGCAGGAGAAGGGCGCCCGTCCCGAGCTGACCGAGGCCGCGATCGTGGTCTCCGGCGGCCGGGGCGTGGGCTCGGGCGAGAACTTCTCGATCATCGAGAAGCTCGCCGACGCCCTCGGCGCGGCCGTCGGCGCCTCGCGTGCCGCGACCGACGCCGGCTGGTATCCGCACCAGTTCCAGGTCGGGCAGACGGGCAAGACCGTGTCCCCGCAGCTCTACATCGCGGCCGGCATCTCCGGCGCGATCCAGCACCGGGCCGGCATGCAGACCTCCAAGACCATCGTCGTGATCAACAAGGACGCCGAGGCGCCCCTGTTCGAGATCGCCGATTTCGGTGTCGTGGGTGACCTGTTCCAGGTCGTCCCGCAGCTCACCGAGGAGATCGAGAAGCGCAAGTGACGCGCCCGGCCCTGCCGCGTGTTCACGCGGCACGGGCCGGGAGCCGGCGCCCTGCACGTCGGAGGCGGACCTGATCCGGGATCAGGTCCGCCTCGTGCATTCCACTGGTGGCGACGCCTCGGGCATGCTGGGGGGCGACCAGGGCGCCGTCGGCCATCGCGGGCCCGCCAGGCGTCAGGCCGCCGCGCGGAGGCGGGCCTCCTCGTCCCCCGACCGGACCGGCAGCGGGATGATCTCCGTACGGGACGCGGGCAGCAGCCGTGCGGCCACGGCGATGACGACACCGAGCACGACCGCCACGCCCATCGCGAGCCGCAGCGAGGCCGCGGTGGACAGGAAGCCGATCACCACGGGTCCGAGCAGCAGGCCCGCGTAGCCCATCGCGCTCGCCTGCGCGATCGCCGGACCGGGCTCGCGCGTCGCGGTCCCCGCCAGCGACAGCGCCATCGGCGAGATCGTCGCCACCGACAGCCCGATGAAGAACAGCCCGGAGACGGCGGCCACGGTCACCGGCGCGGCGATGACCACGAGGAACGCCAGCGCGGTGGCGGCGCCGGAGAACGTGATCAGTCCGCGGGCGCCGTAGCGGCCGCGCAGCCGGTCGCCGGCCAGCCGGGCGAGCAGCATGCCCGCCTCGAACACCGGGTAACCGAGCGCGGCGACCGCCTCGGAGGCGTGCAGCGTGCCGATCAGGTAGAGGCCGTTCCAGTCGGCGACGACGCCCTCCACCATGAACGCGGCGAAGGTGACCGCGCCGAGCAGGTAGACGACCCCGGGAAGCCTGCGCCGGGCTCGGGCGGACGCCTGGCCCGCCTCGTCCGCCTCGGGCGCGGGGTCGGGCAGGTGCAGACGGCTGAGGGCCAGCGCCGCCGGCACCGACACCAGGGCGACGACCAGGATGTGGGCGGTGAGGGACAGGCCCAGGGCGATGGCCGCCGTGCCGAGCAGGCCCGCAGAGATCGCGCCGACGCACCATCCCGCGTGCATGCCGCTCATGATCGGCCGGCCGTACGCGCGCTCGACCGCCGAGCCCTGGGCGTTCATGCCGACGTCGACCGCGCCGAACGCCATGCCGAACAGGGCGGCGGACACGGCCAGCACCGGGAGGGACGGCGCGAACGCGACGAGGACCAGTGACGCCGCGCACAGGGGAGCGGCCGCGCGCAGGACGCCACGGCTGCCGATCCTGGCCAGGACGACGCGCATGAGCTGCATGGTGAGCAGCGCGCCGACCCCCCAGCTGAGCAGGGTGAGCCCGACCGACGACTCCGGCAGGCGGAGCCGGTCGGCCAGCGCCGGGAGGCGCACGGTGAAGGTTCCACACATCAGGCCGGCCAGGACGAAGGTGAGGACTGCCCCGTGACGGGCCTTCCTCAAAGCGCGGGTCATCACAGCTTCCTTTCCAGGTGAGTCGAGTGGGTTTCCAGGCCCGGATTTACGGGCAGACACCAGCAGGTCGCCCTTTCACGGCAGAGCCGGAAGGAAGGGCGACCACCAGGTGTGGGTCAGGGGTCAACAAGCGGCGCTGTTCACAAGCGGCGCTCTACAAAAGGGCGAGCAGCCTGGCGCGGATCGCGGCGTAGTCGATGATCGCCGCACAGTGGGTGGCGACCTCCCAGACGCCCTCACAGGCCAGTCGTACGACCTGGGAGGTCAGGGGGTCAGGCTCGTCGTCCAGGCCCTGCCGCATCCAGCGGTCCATCGCCCCGCGCAGCGGCGCGAGCAGTTCGGGGTCGCCGGCCGCACCCGTGACCACGGCCCATCGTCGCAGCCGGCCGGTCTCCACGGCCTCGAATGTCGCGGCGACGTACGCCCGGGTGTAGGTGCTCTCCGACTGGCCCTCGATCAGCGCGTCGAAATCGGCGATCAAACGCTCGATCATGCCTTTGACGAGGGCTTCCTTGCTCGCGAAGTGATAGAGGAGACCGCCCTTGCTGACACCGGCGCGCTCGGCCACCGCCGCCAGGGTCAGGGCCTGGGCGCCCTGATCCTGCAGCAGGCCCTCGGCCGCGTCCAGCAGTTCGTCCTTCCTCATGACATCTACTGTACCGTCTGGACGGTTAAGTTGCGACACGTGCCTGTGTCCGGTGCCCGCCCGGATACGCTTGGTGGGCTGAATCCGTGTCAGGGAGGGGTCGTGGGAGCTGCTTATCTGGACCATGCCTCGACCACCCCGATGCTGCCCGAGGCGATCGAGGCGATGACCGCCCAGCTCGGGCAGGTCGGCAACCCCTCATCCCTGCACGCGGCGGGCCGCCGCGCCCGCCGGGTCGTCGAGGAGTCGCGCGAGACGATCGCCTGCGCGCTCGGCGCCCGCCCCAGCGAGGTCGTGTTCACGGCCGGCGGCACCGAGGCCGACAACCTCGCCGTCAAGGGCCTGTTCTGGGCGAGGAAGCGGCCCAGGATCCTGATCAGCGCGGTCGAGCACCATGCCGCCCTCGATCCCGCCCACTGGCTCGGCGACAACCACGGCGCGCGAGTCGAGTTGCTGGACGTGGACGAGCGGGGCCGCGTGCATCCGGAGACGCTGCGCGAGGCCATCGCCCGCGACCCCGACGACGTGGCGCTGGTGAGCGTCATGTGGGCCAACAACGAGGTGGGCACCGTGCAGCCGGTGCGCGTGCTGGCCGCCATCGCGCACGAATACGGCATCCCCTTCCACA
This sequence comes from Microbispora sp. NPDC046973, assembly GCF_040644495.1. Classification (NCBI taxonomy): domain Bacteria; kingdom Bacillati; phylum Actinomycetota; class Actinomycetes; order Streptosporangiales; family Streptosporangiaceae; genus Microbispora; species Microbispora sp. NPDC046973. The sequence continues at coordinate 91,469 of NZ_JBEYWQ010000015.1, forward strand.
CCGACGCGGTGCAGGCGGTCGGCCAGCTCCCGGTCTCGTTCGCCGAGTCCGGCGTGGACGCCATGACCGTCTCCGGCCACAAGGTCGGCGGTCCCGTGGGCGTCGGGGCGCTGCTGCTGGCCCGGGGCGTCGATCCGGTGCCCGTCCTGCACGGCGGCGGGCAGGAGCGCGACATCCGCTCCGGCACCCTCGACGCGCCGGCCATCGCCGGGTTCGCGGCGGCGGTCGAGACGGCCGTCGCGCGGCAAACCGCCACGGCCGAGCGGCTGTCGGCGCTGCGCGACGACCTGATCAAGCGCGTACGGCTGGCCGTGCCCGACGTGGTGCTGAACGGCGACCCGGTCGACCGGCTGCCGGGCAACGCCCACTTCTCGTTCCCCGGCTGTGAGGGGGACGCCCTGCTCATGCTCCTCGACGCCAAGGGCGTGGAGTGCTCCACGGGCTCGGCCTGCTCGGCCGGGGTCGCCCAGCCGTCCCACGTGCTGCTCGCCATGGGCCAGGACCGCGCACGCGCCCGCGGCTCACTGCGCTTCTCCCTCGGCCACACCTCCGTCGAGGAGGACGTCGACCGGCTCGCCGACGTCATCGGGCACGTCGTCGAGCGCGCCCGCCGTGCCGGCCTGTCATAACCTGCCCTGATTGCCCCCTGATGCCCGTGCCTCCGCGGCTTCCCGGGCTTCTGCGGCGACCAGGCCGGAGATGCCCAGGCCCGGCGCGTCGGACAGTGCGATCGCAGCGCCCTGGTACCGCATGCCGCCGACGACGGCGGGGCGCCGCAGCCACCACACCGCGTCGAGGTCGCTCACCATCGTGGTCCCGTAGGCGGCTACCAGGCTGGCCGCGGCGCCGGTGCCGATCTCGGTCTCCAGCATGCAGCCGACGATGGTGCCCATGCCCTGAGCTCGCGCCAGTTCGAGGAGGGTACGGGCGGCGCTGAGCCCACCGCTCTTCGCCAGCTTCACGTTGATCAGGTCCGCCGCGCGCCGTCGGATCACCTCCACCAGGTCGCGCACGTCGAAGACGGACTCGTCCGCCATGATCGGGGTCTCGACGCGGTCGCTCACCCAGGCCAGGCCCTCCACATCCCGGTAGGCCACCGGCTGTTCGACGAACTCCACTCCCATGCCTGCGTCCTCCAGCGCGCGGATGACCCGTACCGCCTCGCGGGGCGTCCACCCCTGGTTGGCGTCGAGACGGATCCTCACCTCGGGACCGACCGCCTGGCGGACCGCCGTCACGCGGTCGACGTCCGTGGCCGCGTCCGTGCCGACCTTGACTTTCAGCACGTCGAAGCCCTCCGCGGCCCGGCTCTTCGCCGCCAGGGCCAAACTGTCCGCCGTGCCGGCCGCAAGGCTGACATCGGTGGGCACCACCAGCCGGGAGCCGCCGAGCAGCCGGACCAGCGGGACCCCGAGGCGGACCGCGGCGAGATCGTGGAGCGCGACGTCCACCGCGGCCTTGGCCGGCTCGTTGCCGACCACGGCGCGGCTGACTCTGCGACAGTTCTCCACCAGGTCATCGGCACCGCGGCCGATGAGAAGCGGGGCGAAGGCCTCGGTGACGCAGGCCTCGCTGGAGGCCAGTGAGGATCCGGTGACGGTCCACACCTCCGGCGCCTCGCCGAAGCCGGAGCGCCCGTCGCGGTCCACGATCTCGACGACGACGGTCGAGACGTGGGTCAGGTGCGCCAGGGCGGTGACGAACGGCGTGTGGAGGGGAGCCACCAGACGGTGGACATGGACCGCGGCGATGGTCATCGATCAGCCTCGTTGTACTCAGGGGTTCTATCGGACGCGCAGCAAGGCGGATCATTGGGACCCTCGCTCCGGTCGTGGAGCGCGAACTCTGGAACAGCGCGCATGCGCCGACTCGCGGGGCGTTCCTCCTGCCGGTCAGCAGGCAGCGGTCGCGGGCCTCGGCTCTGCGGGGCGTCGTGCGTACACCTCGATCTCGAACTTCATGCGGGGATCGGAGAGCCCGCACACGAGCATCGTCGCGGCTGGGCGGATGTCGCCGAAGCGGCGGCGCAGGGTCGGCCAGCACGGCTGGAAGTCCTCACGATTGGGCAGCAGGTATCTGACCCGGACGACGTCGGCGAACGAGCAACCCGCCTCGGCCAGTGCCGATTCGACGTTGCGCAGGCACTGCTCGGCCTGCTCGACCACGTCGTCGGAGATCGTCATGGTCGCGTAGTCGAACCCGGTCGTCCCGGACACGTGCACCCAGTCGCCGTCGATCACCGCCCGCGCGTAGCCGATCTCCTCTTCGAAGGTGGATCCACTCACGATCACGCGTCGCTCTGTCATGGGGCGAAAGGTAGGCAACCGGCAGCGATATGTCCAACACCTTCCGTTGAATCATCTGATATCCCTGAAGGTATGGACCGTCCTGAGCTCAGCCTCCAGCAGCTACACGCCTTCGCGGTCCTCTCCGAGGAACTCCACTTCGGGCGCACAGCGGAGCGGCTGGGCATCGCACAACCACCGCTCAGCCAGCAGATCCGCCGGCTGGAAGCGAAGGTCGGGCACCCGCTGTTCACCCGAGGCCCCGGCGCGGTCGCCCTCACCGAGGCAGGACGCCAACTCCTGCCCGCCGCCCGGCGCGCACTCGACGAGATCGCCGTCGGCCTGGACGCGGCCCGGCGCACTGGCAGCGGTGAGGCCGGTCGTATCCGGATCGGCTTTTCCGCATCGCTCGCGCTGACCGTCCTGCCGGGCTTGCTGCGCGCCTACCACGATCGGTTTCCCCAGGTGGAGATGGAGATCCGCGAGATGACCACGGCGCCGCAGGTGACCGCCCTGCACGAGCATGTGATCGACGTCGGGCTCCTGCGCGAGCCGCCGGACGAGCCGGGGCTGGCGACCGAGACGATCTTGTCCGAGGAGTTCATCGCGGTCGTGCCGGCCGCCCACCCCCTTGCGGCCCGGCGCGTCCTCCCGATCAAAGCACTCGCGGACGAACCGTTCGTGCTGCTGCCCCGCAGTGCCGGACCGATGTTCTACGACCGGATCCTCGACTTGTGTCGCAATGCGGGTTTCGAACCCCGCCTCGGCCAGCAGGCAATCGAATGGCAGACGGTCTGCGCGCTCGTCGAGGCGGGACTGGGAGTGTCACTCGCCCCGGCGAGCATCCGCCGGATCCGCCTCAAAGGTGTCGCATACCGCCGGATCGAACCGAACAACGCACGCACCACCGTCGCGGTGACCTGGCGTCGCGACGACCAGAACCCCCTGGTCACACGATTCCTGGAGGCCGCCCGCAGCGAACCCTGACTCCCCTCCTCCCTCTCAACCCGCCCGGCCGCCCTCTTCGGGCGCGGCGGGCTCTCTTCTCCCGCCCGAGCCGCTCGGTCCGAAGCCGATCGGTTCAACGGCACAGCGGCGCATCGAGGGCCGGTCTCACCACTCCCGGGCGGCGATCAGCTCCTCCGCGTCCACCTCCGCGAACCCGTATGCGGACGCCACGAACCAGAAGCCCTCGGCGATCACCTCTCGTGCGACGGTCTCGATATCGCTGCCGGCCGCCTCGAACTCTTCCCCCAGCGCGTTGAACTCCTCCGTCGCCGCCTCGGTGAGTACGTACAGCGCCGCCAGGTCCGACGGCTTCTCGGCCTCGATCCGCTCACAGAGCCTCAGAAGAATCGCCTTCCCCTTGTCGACGAGGTGATCGGGGTAGTAGCCGTCCTCGTACATGCCCCTGAGAAAGGCATGACCGGCCACGTGCTGGTTCGTCGGCGCCACCGCGATCTCCTGTCCCTGTCGACGGCTCGGTGATCCCGATGGTGCACCACGCCACCGACAATGCCCGGCAGGTGATCACTTCGTGGACGCGGCCGGCGGTGGGCCGAGGGCCATGACAGCCGCCGGTGCTCTCACTTCCCGCCGCTATCGCCCGCCTATCGGGCCGTACGGCGCAGCAGCGCCCGCTCCAGGCGGAGGAACCTGCGGACGCGCCGCGACGAGCGCAGCCGCCCCTGGCGGGCCTGGAGCCGGTCGCCCAGCTCGGCCAGCAGTTCCTCGTCCGCGAAGCGCTCGATCTCCGGGAACATCTGCAGTTCCTCGTCCAGGTGGGCGTGTGACTCCAGCACGTCGTGCAGCACGCCCAGCTCCCGGTCGAACCGCTCGGTGCGCGGGTCGGCGCACGTCAGCGCCGCGAGCTGGTCGGTGAGCTGGCGATGCTCGGACCACGCCGCCGCGGTGCCGGGGGTGATATGGCGCACGGCGGGATAGAAGATGTTCTCCTCGATCCGTTCGTGTATCCACAGCTCGTCGAACAGCTCGTCGGCGAGCGCACGCCGCCGTCCGGGCTGGGAGCGCGGTATCTCGCTCAGGCGCCGCATCATCGCCCGCAGCAACTCGTGGTGCTCCACGAGCACCCGCGTCGCCTTCTTCCGCTCCTGCCGAGCGGGTGCCTCCCGCACCTCCGTGAGCACCGGTGACCTTCTCCTCACGGCTGCACCTCCTGCTGGTGGACCAGCGCGCTGCCGGGAGGCGCGGTGGTCGCGACCGGCGCGCGGCGCACCTCGATCCACCCGTCGCGCACGCGGGTCTGGAAGCACGGCACGGGCCCGGTGGCCGGCCCGTTCAGACTCTCTCCACTGGACAGCTCGAACCGGGAGCCGTGCCAGGGGCAGGTGAGGGCGCCGTCGCGGAGCCAGCCCTCGGACAGCGGGCCGCGCAGGTGCGGGCAGGCGTTCTCCAGAGCGTGGATGCGGCCGTCCGCGCGGACCAGGACGACGTCCACGTCGCCCGCCCGCACCCGGTGGGGACTGTTGTCGGTCAGGTCGCGCTCGGCCAGCACGGGGGTGAAACGGCGTGGATCGAGCCGCCTGTCGGTCTGGTCGACCCCGATCCGGTGGCGGAAGACGAGCGTGCCGCCCAGGAAGCCGCTGGCCATGATCACGGGATAGCCGAGCAGGGCGGCGAGCCGCCCCCGCAGGTGGTGTCCCCGGCCCCGCTGCAGCCACGACCAGCCGTACAGGCCGAGGGCGAGCGTGTTGAGCGTGCCGTGGACCATGCCGATGCGCCGGGCGTTGTCATGCGTGTGCTGCCAGTCGTGCAGGCCCGTCGCCGCCGCGGCCAGCGCCCCGGCGAGGCCGACTCCCACGGCCGTGCGCGCTGCCCGCTTCTGCCCGGTGAGGTCCAGGACCAGCGCCGTCGTCCAGGAGCCGATCGGGAGGTCGGTGAGCACCGGGTGGAGCGGGTGTCCCAGCCAGACGCCGTGCAGGAGGCCGCGGGCGCGGCCCCGGGTGACCCCGAGGAGGTTCTCGGCGAACGCGAGACCCTGTTCGAGCCGATGACCCGGCCGGTCGAGGCGGCCGTCGCCTTCGATCGCGTCCAGCAACCGGTCCAGTGTGCGCTGAGCCATGTCCGATCCCAATCCCATCGCCGGATCGGCCCCGCAGCCTGCGGGAACGGGCGGAACGCGGGCGCTCGCCCGCGGTGCGTCTACCGCGACCTGCCCGTCCCGTATGGCATGAAACGCGCTGAATATCCGGTTCAGGTCAGGAAGGGGGCGACCGCACTCCACGAGGGGTCCTCGGCCACGTCGACGCGGGCCCGCCCCTCCTTCCACTCGGCCGCGAGCTCCTCGACCACGGGCGGCAGGGCCGCCGCTGGGTCGGCGTAGACGTGCAGCACCCGGCTGCGGTCGGCGCTCAGGTGGGCCGCCAGCACGGCCGAGCCGAGCGCGGCAAGCCGTCCGTTCAGCCGCTCCTCGAAGTCGCGCAGCGCGTCCAGGGAGGCTCCCTCGGGCAGCCCGTCGCCGTCGGCCTCCCGGTAGGGCAGGGTGACGGCGATGTGCTGGTCGAACAGCGGGAAGTCGACCGGCCTGAGGGGGTAGCGGGCGGCGGCGGTCAGCCGGCCGCCGGTGGCGGTGTGGCCTTCGAGGAGCGCCCACTGCTCCTCCTTGAACTCCTCCGCCACCTCGGCGACGACCGCGGGCAGGTGGACCGCGGGGAGGGCGTCGATCGGCTCGAACTCGGCGGCCACGATCTCGCCCACCCAGCGGGCCACCTCGTCCTCGCCGAGCAGCCAGTCGAGCGCGAGGAAGGCCGCCTCCGTCCGCGTGTCGTCGTCGACGTCGGGGAAGATCGGGTGGAAGGCGGTGACGTCCACGCGGGGCGAGCCGGGCGGCACGCGCAGCGCCACCACCAGCCGGTCGAGCCCGAACTCGCGACCGCCGACGTCGACCGTCAGATCCGCTGCCTGCGGGTTCGCCTGCCGCGACGGGTGGAACTCCCACATCGCGTCAGACGGCGGCCCGGCCAGGGCCCACCGGTGGGCGAACGGCCGCAGCTCCGGGTCGTTCGACGCGCTGACGACCAGGGCGTTCACGGCCATGCGGCCGGGAGCGATCTCCCAGACGAGGGACGGATGAAGGGCGGTGACGGCGGGGCCGATCATCTCGAACAGGGCCTCGGGGTCCTCCGCCTCGACGTGCGCGTCGATCTGGGGACGTGCCTCGTCCCACCAGGTCCAGAATTCGGCGATGGCCTCGGCGGGGTCGGCGGACTCGCTCTTGCGCCCGAACAGTCGCATGACCCCGCATCCTCCCAGGCGGCCCGCCCCGATGCCAACGCGGGCGCGCTCCCGCGGGGGGTAACCTCGATGTGTTATGGGTCCCACAGGAAAGCTCCGCGTCCTCGCCGCCATGTCCGGCGGGGTCGACTCCGCGGTGGCCGCCGCCCGGATCGCCGAGGCGGGGCACGACGTGACGGGCGTCCATCTGGCGCTGTCGTCCAACCCGCAGTCCTACCGCACCGGCGCGCGCGGGTGCTGCACGCTAGAGGACGCCCGCGACGCGCGCCGGGCGGCCGACGTCATCGGCATCCCCTTCTACGTGTGGGACATGGCGGAACGGTTCCACCGCGACGTGGTCGAGGACTTCGTCAGCGAGTACGCCGCGGGACGCACCCCCAACCCCTGCCTGCGCTGCAACGAGAAGATCAAGTTCGAGGCGGTGCTCGACCGGGCGCTCGCGCTCGGTTTCGACGCCGTCGCCACCGGCCACCACGCGCGGCTGGAGGACGGCGTGCTGCGGCGCAGCGTCGACGAGGCCAAGGACCAGTCGTACGTGCTGGGCGTGCTCACCCGGGAGCAGCTCGCGCACGCGATCTTCCCGCTGGGCGGCTCGACCAAGGCGCAGGTGCGCGAGGAGGCGGCGCGGCGCGGGCTGACCGTCGCCGACAAGCCCGACAGCCACGACATCTGCTTCATCGCCGACGGCGACACCCGGGCGTTCCTCGCCGATCGGCTCGGCGCGTCCGAGGGGCCGATCGTCGACGCGCTCACCGGCCAGGTGGTGGGCAGCCACCAGGGGGCGTACGGCTTCACGGTCGGGCAGCGCAAGGGCCTGCACATCGACCGGCCGGCCGCGGACGGCAGGCCGCGCTACGTGCTGTCGATCGAGCCGGTGTCCAACACGGTCACGGTCGGCCCCCGCACCTCCCTGGAGGTCCGGAGCATCGTGGGGGAGCGGCCGGTGTGGAACGGCCGGGTGCCGGAGCCGTACGAGCCGATCACCTGCACGGTCCAGCTGCGGGCGCACGGCGAGGTGTACGGCTGCCGCGCCCAGGTGTCCGGAGGCGAGCTGCACATCGAGCTCGACCGTCCGGCGACCGGCGTCGCGGCGGGGCAGGGGGCCGTCCTGTACGACGGGGACGCCGTCATCGGCTCCGCCACGATCGCCTCGGCCGTCTGACGTCAGACCTCGACGGACTCGCCGACGGGGATCCGGCGGAAGTCGCCCTTTTGCGCCTCGGCCTCCATGCCGAGCCAGTTGTCGACCAGCGTGAGGCCGATCTCGTTGTACAGGCCGTCGTGCGTCGAGTACGCCCGTGCGGGGCGTACGTCGCGCAGGTAGAGGATGGTGTCCGACGCCTTCAGCCACGGGCCGCCCGTCGGCACGAGCAGCGTGGGCACCTCGACGCCCGGAGGCGTGAGCGCGTCGCCCGGGTAGAACACCTCGTCGTCCACCAGGAAGCCGACGTTCTGCACGGGCGGGACGTCGGGCAGGTTGCGGGCGTGCCATTCGCCGATCGCCCGCACGCGGAAGCCCGCCGTGTCGAAGGCGTCGCCGTGGTGGACGGTCTGGACCTTCGCCGGGATCTCGCCGAGCTGGTCGGCGACGGCCTGGCAGGTGAAGACCTCCAGTCCTGGGTTCGCGTTCTTGAGCAGGTTCGCGTCCACGTGGTCGAAGTGCTCGTGAGTGATGAGCACGGCGTCCGCGCCGTCGAGGAGCCCCTCGCCGCTGAACGAGCCGGGGTCGATGACGAGCGTCCGCCCGTCCTTCTCCAGCCGCCAGCACGCGTGACCGAGTTTGGTGAGTTTCATAATCCCTAAGCTAGTGACCGTGAGCGACTATCCGTGGAGCGAGGCCACAGCCACCGGGGTGGGGTCCTATCCGGGCGAGGACCATCTGGAGGCGGTCAGGACGGCCTTCGGTGAACTGCCCATGCCCTACCTGCCCGAGCTGCCCGCCCGGGGCGTGGGCGCCGACATGATCGGCCGTACGGCGTCACTGCTGGTCGAGCTGCCCGTGGAGGTGCAGCCGTCCGGCTGGCGGCTCGCCGACCGGCCGGGACGGGACTTCAAGCGGGCCAGGGACCACCTCACCCGCGACCTCGACGGCCTGGAGGAGGTCTCCCAGGGCTACGAGGGACCGCTCAAGATCCAGGCATGCGGGCCGTGGACGCTCGCCGGGGCGATCGAGCTCAGGCACGGCGACAAGGTGCTCGCCGACGCGGGAGCCGTACGCGACCTGACCGAGTCGCTGGCCGAGGGGCTGGCGCAGCACGTTGCGGAGGTCCGGCGCCGGGTCCCGGGAGCCGACCTCGTCGTGCAGATCGACGAGCCGGGGCTGCCCGGGGTGCTCGCGGGCACGGTGCCGACCGCGTCCGGCTTCGGGCGGCTGCCCGCCGTCGAGTCCCCGATCGCGGCCGAGCGGCTGAGGACCGTGCTGACCGCGCTCGCGCCCGCCTTCCCTGTCGTCCACTGCTGCGCGCCGGGCGTGCCGTACGAGGTGATCCGTACGGCGGGCGCGCGGGGCGCGTCGGTGGACGCGGCGCTGCTGCGCCGCCGCGACGAGGACGAGCTGGGCGAGACGATCGAGAAGGGGCTCGCGCTGTTCCTCGGCGTCGTGCCGGGGACCGACTCCCGGCTCGCCGACGTCGGCGTGGTGGCCAAGCCGGCGGTCGAGCTGTGGCGTCGCCTCGGGTTCCCGCCCGCCCGGCTCGCCGAGCAGGTCGTGCTCACCCCCGCCTGCGGCCTGGCCGGGGCCTCGCCCAGGTACGCCAAGGCGGCGCTGGCCCGGTGCAGGGAGGCGGCGCGGGTGCTGCGCGAGGACCCCGGCGAGTAACGGGTGCCGGCGCTCCGCAGCGCGAGATGGATGCTGACACAGTCGAAGTGACATTCGCTGGAGGAAGCTCCATGGCGCCAGGTGGGGAACCGATGGTTGCCTTGGGGTATGGATTCGATCACCGCCATAGAGCGGACCGTCGTACCCGCCCGGGAGGCCAGGGCGGTGCGGGTGCCGCAGGGCCGGCGCGTCAGCGTCGTCGATCTCGAAGGCGGCCAGGTGGGCGACGTCTTCGCCTTCGCCGCCGATGACGTCACCGAGCACCTTAGCGCCTCGCATACGCGCAGTTCCACGAACCGGTTGTTCCCCGCCGTGGGGGAGCGGTTCGTCACCGATCGCCGCCGGCCGATCCTGACGCTCGTCTCCGACACCTCCCCGGGCCGGCACGACATGCTGATCGCCGCGTGCGATCCGGAACGGTACGCCGCGCTGGGCGCGCAGCCGTCCCATGCCTCGTGCGCCGGCAACCTGCACCGGGCGCTCGCCTCGATGGGATTGGCCGTTCCCTTCACCCCGCAACCGGTCAACGTGTTCATGCGGATCCCCGTCGACGAGGAGGGGCGGCTCGACTGGCTCCCCGCGGTCAGCCGACCGGGAGACGCGATCACCTTCCAGGCGGTCATGGACTGCGTTCTCGTGGTCTCCGCCTGCCCGCAGGACCTGGTGGCCATCAACGGCGGCGTGCCGACGTCGCTGGCGATCGACGTCCTGCCCGAATCCGACTGATCCCACGTTCCGAGGAGTGCGTTTCCGATGATGAGCGCGTTCACCCCGGGTCATCCGGCCCTGCTGCCCCTCCGTTTCGCCGGCCTCGACCTGCCCAACCGGCTCGCGGTCGCGCCGATGACCCGGGTCTCCGCGGCCCCCGACGGCACGCCGACCCCGGAGATGGCCGACTACTACACCGAATTCGCCGAAGGCGGCTTCGGCCTGGTGATCACCGAGGGCACCTACACGGACACCGTCTACAGCCAGGGGTATCGCAACCAGCCGGGCATCGTGTCGGACGCTCATGTCGCGGCATGGCGGGAGATCACCGGCCGCGTGCACGCCGCGGGCGGACGGATCCTGCTGCAGCTCATGCACGCCGGCGCCCTGTCCCAGGGCAACGCCTATCGCGACGAGACGGCCGGGCCGTCCGCCGTGCCGCCCCGCGGGGAGATGATGCCCGAGTACGGGGGATCGGGCAGGTGGCCGATCCCCAGGGAGATGAGCACGGCCGACATCGAGACGGCGATCGCCGGTTTCACCGGCTCGGCCGTACGGGCTCGAGAGGCGGGGTTCGACGGCGTCGAGGTGCACGCGGCCAACGGTTACCTGCTGGATCAGTTCCTCACCGACTACACCAACCGGCGGGCCGACTCGTACGGAGGCGACGTCGCGAACCGGGTGCGCTTGACGGCCGAGGTGGTGGCCGGCATCCGGGCGGAACTGGGCCCCGGCTTCTGTGTCGGGGTGCGGCTGTCCCAGGGCAAGGTCAACGACTTCACACACCGCTGGTCCGGGGGCGCCCGGGACGCGAAGATCATTTTCTCCGCACTCGCCGACGCCGGCGCGACCTACCTGCACATCGCCAGCGAGGGCCGCGACTGGATCGAGACCGCCCGCCTCGACGGCGACGTCACGATCACGGCCCTCGCCCGCGAGGTGACCGGCCTTCCGGTCGTCGCGAACGGCGGCATGCACGATCTCGCCCAGGCGGCACGGGTGCTCGCGGACGGCCATGCCGACATGCTGTCGGTCGCCAGGGGCGCGCTGGCCAACCCCGATCTGCCGCGGCGCCTCGCCCGGGGCCTGACGCTGGACCGGTTCGACCACGCGATGCTGGAGCCGATGGCGACGCTCGGCAACGCGCGCCGGTGGCTGCGGGCGGCGCGGGCCATGTCCTGATCGCGGGGAATGCGAGACTCGGCACACCAAGGACGGTGGAACGACGGCCGTGCGACCGGCCGGGAGAGGAAGGAGCGGGATGAGCGCGAACTGGCGTGACCGCGCCGCGGCCGTGGTGACCCTGACCTTCGACGTGGACGCCGAGACGCCCGTCCTCGCGCATGGGCGCGAGTACGCCCGGCACGCGAGCACCATGTCACACCAGGCGTACGGCCCGGAGGTGGGCCTTCCGCGCATCCTGGACCTGCTCGGCGAACTCGGCGTCCCGGCGACGTTCTTCGTCCCGGGCTGGGTCGCCGAGCAACGGCCGGGGCTGGCCGCGTCGATCGTGGAGCGCGGGCACGAGGTGGCACACCATTCCTACAGCCACCGCCCGCCCACCTCGATGACCGCACAGGAGGAACGCGCGGATTTCGAGCGTGGCCTGGAGGTGTTCGCGAGCCAGGGCATCGAGATCGCCGGGCATCGGGCCGCGCTGTGGGAGGCGTCGTGGCAGACCCCCGATCTCGTCGCCGAGCACGGCCTGCTCTACGACTCCTCCCTCATGGGTGACGACCGGCCGTACCGGCTGGTCACCGGGTCCCGCGACATCGTCGAGCTGCCCGTGCACTGGTCGCTCGACGACTGGGAGCAGTACGCGTTCCTCCCCGCGCCACACGTCGGCTCGGTGATCGAGTCTCCGGGCAAGGTGCTGGAGATGTGGCGCGCCGAGCTCGACGGGATGCGCCACTACGGATGCCTGTTCAACCTGTGTGTGCACCCGTTCCTGTCGGGCCGTCCGGGGCGTGCCATGGCGCTGCGCCGATTCGTCGAGTACGCGCTGGAGTGCGGGGACGTGCGGTTCGCCCGGTGCCGCGAGGTGGCCGAGCTGGCGGCGGCCGATCCGGACCTGACCACCCGCCGGCCCCGCCCGCCGGCCGTCGACCCCGAGGTCTATCCCTCGTAGGCGCGGTCGGCAGGCGCTGCTCAGCCCGTCTCGACGGCGAGGGCGAGGAACAGGTCGACGCGGTCCTCGGTGCGTCCCACATCCCTGCCGGTCAACTCGGCGATCTTCGCCAGGCGGTTGCGCAGGGTGTTGACGTGGATGTGCAGTGCCGCGGCCGTGGCCGCCCACTGCCCGTCGTGATCGAGAAAGGCGCGCAGCGTCGGTTCCAGATCGCTCCCGCGCCGGGCGTCGTGCTCCCGGAGCGGACCGAGCAGGTCGCGGGAGAAGCCGCGCAACGTCTCGGAGTCCACCAGCCCGAGCAGCAGCCGGTGCGTGCCCAGCTCGGCGAAGCGGCGAACCGCCGGCCCGCCGGGGGAGCGCCGGAGCACCCGGCACGCCTCCCGCGCGTGCAGCAGCGGCTGCCGGAGCCCCGCCGCGTGCGGAGCCACCCCGCCGAGCCCCGCGACCACCCGCCGGCCGGGGAAGCGCCTGCCCACGGCCGCCAGAAGGCGCTCGGCCAGGAGGGGGAGCTCGGGCTCGGGATGCCGCCAGGAGAGCACGGACACGACGTCCTGCGTCCCTCCGGCCACCAACGCGGGGATCCCGGAAGCGGAGAGGAACTCGCCGGCCACCTCGGCCAGGCCGGGCAGTGCGGCGGGCTCCGGCCCCGCGAAGGCCAGCGCGCACACGGCCAGCGGCCCCGCCGCGTCCACACCGAACGCCTGCAGCCTGCCGGCCACCTCAGCCGTGCGCTGCCCGCCGGACAGCACCATCTCCAGCAGCTCGCCGGCGAAGCGCATCTCGATCGCCTGCACCGCCTGCTGCTTGGCCACCTCCAGGCTGAGGAACCTGGCCGCCTGCTCCAGCGCCGCCCGCTCGGCCGGTTCGAGGCCGGACAGCGGGCGCAGGCAGACGAGCGCCGCGTCGACGTCACCCACCGCTCCCACGGGGAAGAGCGCGGCGAGGGTCTCGCCTCGGTCCGGCTGCAGGACCACCTCCAGCGCCGGCGGCCTGCGGGCCAGCCCGGCGGTCACCGCCCTGACCTGAGCGTCGTCGAGGTCGGCCCCTGCCGCCGCCAGCACCCGGCCCGTCCGGTCGACCACGGCGAGAGGCAGGTCGTGATCCCGCCGGAGTACGTCGAGCACACCGGACGGGCCGGCCCCACGCGAGATCGCGGTCGCCAGGGCGTCGCCCCTGCGGACCATTCCGACCAGGGCCTGCTGGCGCTGGTCGGTGTACATGGCGGAGACCGCCTGGGAGACCTCCGTGAACGGCACCGCCGGGGCGATCTCCAGCAGCGGCAGGCCCGCGTCCCGGCAGGCGGTGACCAGCTCCGGCGGGGTGCTCGGAGTCTGCGGACGCAACCCGAAGACGATTCCCGCCGCCCTCGCCAGCCGCACATTCGCCACGAACTCGGCGGCGCTCACCTGCCCCGTCCACAGGCCGTTGGTCAGCACCAGCTCCCGCTCCCGGACGTACGAGGAGGGGTCGGGGAGCTCGGTGTTGTGGACCCATGCGACGGGCTCGTCCAGGGCGCCCTCCGGGCCGGGCACCAGCACTTTCAGCTTCAGCGACGCGTTCGCGACCAGGGACCGCAGCGTGAACACCGTGTGAATCTACACAGCGGCCGGCCTGATCGCTAGAGCTTCGTCCATTTATCGGGCTCTGTCCCACCTGCTTGTGTGGTGGGCGTCACATCAGGGTGTGACGCCGGCACTATCAGGAGCAGCCATGCACAACCCCCCTCCTGCCGACTCGGCGGACGCGGTCCGTTTCGACTCCCACGGCATCGAGCCCATCTCCCCCTCGGCCCGCGACTCCACTCCATGGCAACAGTTCTGGATCTGGACGGGCGCCAACATCGCACCGATCAACTGGGTGCTCGGCGCCCTCGGCATCACCCTGGGTCTCAGCCTGGTCGAGACCGTCGTCGTCGTGGCCGTGGGCAACCTCGTGGGCTGCGCCGTGTTCGGCCTGTTCAACGTCATGGGACATCGCACCGGGGTCAACCAGATGGTGCTCGGCCGCGCGGCGTTCGGGCGCCGGGGGGCGATCGTGCCGGGCCTCGTCCAGGGTCTGCTGACCATGGGCTGGGTCGGGGTCAACACCTGGGTCGTGCTCGACCTCGTGCTGGCGATCCTCGCGCAGCTGGGCGTCCAGGGCGGCACCGGCCTGAAGTATCTGGTGGCCGCCGTCATCATGGGCGTCCAGCTCTTCCTGGCGCTGTACGGCTTCTACGCCATCCGCACCTTCGAGAAGTACACCGTGCCGGCCACCGTGGCGCTCATGGCCCTCATGACCGTCCTCGCGGTGAGCCAGGCCGACCCCCGGTGGACGACCGCCGCGGCGGCGCCGGGCTCGAAGATCACCGCGATCACGCAGCTCCTCACCGCGATCGGCGTCGGCTGGGGGATCACGTGGCTGCCCTACTCCGCCGACTACAGCCGCTTCGTCCGGGCCGGCGCGTCCGCCCGGTCCGTGTTCTGGTCCACCGCACTCGGCATGTACGTGCCGACCGTGTGGCTGGCCGCGCTCGGGGCGTACCTGGCCGCCTCGGGCAGCGGAGCCGACCCCGCTGGCCTGGTGACGAGCACCTTCGGAGTGATGGCGATTCCCGTGCTCCTGCTGATCATGCATGGGCCGGTCGCCACCAACATCCTCAACCTCTACTCCTGCTCACTCGCCGCCCTGTCCGTCGGCATCCGGATCGCCCGATGGAAGCTCACCCTCATCGCGGGTCTCGTGGCGTCCGTCGTGCTCGCGGTGTTCGTCCGGGCCGACAGCTTCGCCCACGCCTTCGACAACTGGATGGTCTCGATCCTGGTGTGGATCAGCCCGTGGGCGAGCATCGTCCTGGTCGACTTCTTCCTCCTGCGCCGCGGCCGGATCGACGTGCTCTCCCTCTACCGTGACGACGCCTCTGCCGCCGGCGGCGACGGCCGGCCCGCGATGATCAGCCTCGGGCTGGGCCTGCTCGCGGCGTGGAGCTGGCAGTTCGGGATGGTGCCCGCGACCCAGGGCCCCATCGCCCGGGCGCTGAACGGCACCGACTTCTCGTGGCTGGCCGGCGGCCTGGTCGCGGGCGGGATCTACTACCTGCTCGCCCGGGCGAGGACCGGCCGTACGTCCGGACAGCTGGAGGAGGCGCTGTCCCGATGAGCGCACGGATCCGCGTCATCACCACCGGAGGCACGATCGCCTCTGTGCCCGGCCCCGGCGGCGAGGTCAGCGTGGCCGTCGCCGGGCGCGACCTGATCGGTGCGGCCGGAGCGGCGGTGACCGTCGAGGTGGACGAGGCGATGCTCGTCCACAGCTTCAACCTCACGCTGGACGACATGCTGCGGATCGCGGAACGGGTCGCCGCGGCGGTCGCCGACCCCGAAGTGGACGGGGTCGTCGTCACCCACGGCACCGACACGATGGAGGAGACCGCGTTCTTCGTGGACCTGCTCCTGGGCGCCCACCGGACAGTGGTGTTCACCGGGGCGCAGCGGCACGCGGGCGAGCCGGACGGCGACGGGCCGCGCAACCTCGCGGACGCCCTCCAGGTCGCCGCCGCGACCGCGCGCCGGGGTCTGGGCGCCGTCGTCGTCATGGCCGGGCGGGTCCACGCCGCACGGTACGCGACCAAGGCCCACACTGTGGCGCCGGACGCCTTCGACTCACCCGGCTACGGTCCGATCGGCCGCGTGCACGACGGACGCGTCCATATCGCCGCCAGGCCCGAACGTCTCCCCGGCTTCACCCTGGCGGAGCTCGAGGGCCTGGCGGTCCGGGTGGACATCGTGCCCGCCTACCTCGGCGCCGACGGCGTCCATGTGGCCGCCTCCCGGGCGGCAGGTGCACGCGGGCTCGTCCTGGAGGCCCTGGGGGCGGGCAACCCGACCCCCGGCCTGCTCGGCGAGACCCGCGCGTGCGTCGCGGCGGGCATGCCCGTGCTCGTGACCTCGCGCTGCCACGCCGGTCCGTCCGTGCCGGTGTATGGCGCAGGAGGCGGGGCCACCCTGCAAGAGGCGGGCGCGGTCTTCGCCGGATCGCTCGCCGCCCCCAAGGCCCGGCTGCTGCTGACCGCCGCCCTCGCGGCCGAGCCCGGGCCCGCCGAGGCGCTGGCCCGGATCGGGCCGCACCTCACGATCTGACGTCCGCCGGGATCGCGCGGAGTGATCCAAGCGGTCTCCCAGCTCATCCCCAAGTGATTCACAAGCCCTGTCACCTATCTCTTGACGTGCTGGAAGTTCAGACGTTCAGGAGAAAGACCATGCGAAGCGCCGCGCGCCTTCTGCTCCCCCTCGCCGCCGCCGGGCTGTCCGCCGCTCTGGCCGCAGGTCTCGCCGCGGCTCCCGCCGCGGCTTCGGCGTCCTCGGCGGCGGAGACCTGGGAGTGGGGGCCCACAGCGTCCTCGGACACCAAGGGCTGGGCGAACGGGCACGTCCGGTCGGGCTCGTCGGGCCTGCGCATCGTCGGCGACCTCTACGACGCGGGCGGGGCCAGGACCTGCTCGTGGGTGAAGATCAAGTGGCTGACCGACCGCGGGAAGTACCGCACGGCGACCTACCGCAACTGCTCCCAGTCCACCCCGCGGACGTTCACGGTGAACGCCGGATACATGCTGCTGGCCAAGGCCATGGTCTGCAGGGGCAGCGCGTCCCGGATCACCGGCAAGTGCTCTCGCTGGGAACGGGTCTGGACCCAGGGAGGATGACCCTCGGGCCGGTCCCTCTCCATCCACAGCGACCGGCCCGAGTACACCCGGACAAAAAGGAATGAAAGTGGGCTGCAAGCGGTCTACCGTAATTCTCGATCGCTCCTGAGACGAGGGGCCGCGCGGTCTGGAGCGGCCCTCTCGACGAGCGGTCCGGCGGGGGCCGCCCACGTCCTCGGCGCGGCTCCCGCCCCCGTCCTTCGCGAACTGTCGGCCGCCGGAGATACGGTTGCCCTGGGTGTCTGACGAGGGGAGACGGGCGACGTGACCGACAGGGCTGACGAGACTGACGGGCTCGATGACGCCGGGTTTGATGACACCGGGCTTGACGACACTGAGCTTGCGGATGAGGCGAAGGGGCACGCGGAGGCCGCGAGCGAGGTCGACAGCGTGACGGGCGCCGCCGAGGCCGCCGGGAGCGCCGCCGGAGAAGCGCGGAGCGCGCCCGCCGAAGCCCGGGAGCGGCACGCCGAGCTGGCCGAGCTGCTCGAGGACGCCAACTGGCGTTACTACGTGCTCGACTCGCCCACCGTCAGCGACGCCGAGTACGACGGCTGGATGCGGGAGATCCTGGCGCTGGAGGAGGCGCATCCCGACCTGCGCACGCCGGACTCGCCCACCCAGAAGGTGGGGGCGCCGGTCTCCACGGAGTTCACCCCCGTCACCCACCTCCAGCGCATGGAGAGCCTCGACAACGCCTTCAACGACGCCGACCTCGCCGGCTGGCAGGCCAGGGCGGAGCGGCTGATCGAGGCCGACCCCGGGCCCTACCTGTGCGAGCTGAAGATCGACGGTCTCGCCGTGGCACTGGTCTACGAGAAGGGCCGTCTCGTGCGGGGCGCGACCCGGGGCGACGGGCGCACCGGCGACGACATCACCCCCAACATCCGCACGCTTGGCGACGTGCCGCACCGGCTCGACGGGGACGACGTCCCCGACCTGCTGGAGGTGCGCGGAGAGGTCTTCCTGCCGGTCGAGGGATTCAAGAAGCTCAACGAGCAGCTCATGGACGCGGGCAAGCCGCCGTTCGCGAACCCGCGCAACTCGGCGGCGGGTTCCCTGCGGCAGAAGGACCCGCGCGTCACCGCGCAGCGGCCGCTGCGGATGATCGTCCACGGCGTCGGCAAGTGGGAGGGCGGCGGCCCGCTGCCCGCCACGCAGTCCGCCGTCTACGAGCGGCTGCGTGACTTCGGGCTCCCGGTCAGCGACCGCTACAAGGTGGTCGGGAGCCTCGACGAGATCCGGGAGTTCGTCTCCTACTACAACGACCACCGCCACGACCCGGAGTACGAGATCGACGGCGTGGTGGTCAAGGTCGACCGGATTCCGGTGCAGCGGCAGCTCGGCAGCACCAGCCGGGCCCCCCGCTGGGCCATCGCGTTCAAGTACCCGCCCGAGGAGGTCACCACCAAGCTCCTCGACATCCAGGTCGGGGTGGGGCGCACGGGCCGGGTCACGCCGTTCGGCGTGATGAAGCCGGTGGTGGTGGCCGGGTCCACCGTGGAGCGCGCCACGCTGCACAACGCCTCGGAGGTCGCGCGCAAGGGCGTGCTGATCGGCGACACCGTGGTGCTGCGCAAGGCGGGCGACGTCATCCCCGAGATCGTCGGGCCGGTCGTGGACCTGCGGCAGGGCGGCGAGCGGGAGTTCGTCATGCCCACGCACTGCCCGGAGTGCGGCACGGAACTGGCCTACGAGCGGGAGGGCGACGCCGACCTGCGCTGCCCGAACGCCCGCTCCTGCCCCGCGCAACTGCGTGAGCGGATCTACTTCGCCGCCGGGCGCAACGCGTTCGACATCGACGGGCTGGGCTACGTCGCGGCGACCGCGCTGACCCAGCCGCTGCCGCCGCAGGAGCCGCCGGTCCGCACGGAGGCCGACCTGTTCGACCTGACCATCGAGAAGCTGCTGCCGATCAGATCGGTGGTCCGCGACCCCGACACGGGCCTGCCGAAGACCGATCCGGAGACCGGCGAGCCGAAGGTCGTCTCGTTCTTCGCCAACATCTCGGGCGAGCCCAGCAAGAACGCCGAACTGATCCTCCAGCAGCTGAAGGAGAAGAAGGACCAGCCGCTGTGGCGGGTGCTCGTGGCGCTGACGATCCGGCACATCGGCCCGCCCACGGCCCGCGCGCTCGCCGCGGAGTTCCGCTCGATCGACGCCATCGCGAAGGCGTCCGAGGAGGAGCTGGCGGCGGTGGAGGGCATCGGCCCACGGGTCGCTGAGACGATCAAGGAGTGGTTCGCGGTCGACTGGCACCAGGAGATCGTCGAGAAGTGGCGGGCCGCCGGGGTCCGGATGGCCGACGAGTCGCCCGCCGACGAGGGCCCGCGTCCGCTGGAGGGGCTCACCTTCGTCGTCACCGGGACGCTGTCGGACTTCAGCCGTGACGAGGCCGGCGAGGCCATCAGCGCCAGGGGCGGCAAGGTCACCTCGTCGGTGTCGAAGAAGACGAGCTTCCTGGTGGTGGGGGACAACCCCGGCTCGAAGTACGACAAGGCGGTCAAGGCCGGCGTCCCGATCCTCGACGAGGAAGGCTTCCACGTCCTCCTCGACGAGGGCCCCGACGCCGCCCGCGCCGTCGCCGTCACCCCCGAGGAGTGAGCGTGGCCTCGGCGGCGTAGTCGCCGCGATCAGGGGTAGATCCGCTCTAACGTAGATGTGATCAGACTTTGTCGCCATCGGCGGCATTGCGTCAGCAGAAGGCACCAGGTGCAGGAGCCCCGCTGACAGGACCTGAGCCTTCGCGTGAACGAGGCGATGTCCTCGGGAACAGGGGTATCTCCTCCGCTGTTGGCAGGGGCATGCCGACTTCTGCCCATGCGATACCGGAGGTCCTGCAGTACGCGGCCTTCACCACCGATCCCGCCGGCGGCAACATGGCCGGAGTCGTGCTCGACGCCGCAGGGCTGGATGAGGCGGCCATGCTCGCCATCGCCGCCGAGGTGGGCCATCCGGAGACGGCCTTCCTGCGCGAGGCTCCGGCGCGACTCGCCGACGCCGGTCGGGCCTTCACCGTCCGATATTTCAGTCCCAAGATGGAGGTACCGTTCTGCGGGCACGCCACGGTGGCATCGGCCGTCGCGCTCGCCGAACGGATCGGCCCGGGCGGCCTGGTCTTCGAGACGCGGGCCGGAACCGTACCGGTCGAGGTAGTGGCGGATGACGGCGGCGTGCTGTGGGCGACCCTGACCAGCGTGGAACCGTACGTCGAGCCGGTCAGCGAGCTGGACGTGGCACAGGCGCTCGACGCGCTGAAGTGGCGGATCGACGAGCTCGATCCCGGACTGCCCCCGAGGATCGCCTTCGCGGGATCGCGCCACCTGGTCCTGGCCGCCGCCACCCGCGAGCGCCTCGCCGATCTGGACTACGACTTCTCCCGGCTGGCTCAATACATGACCGATCGGGATCTCATCACCCTGCAACTGGTGTGGCGGGAGTCGGCGGACACCTTCCAGGTGCGTGATCCCTTTCCCGTCGGCGGAGTGGTGGAGGACCCGGCCACCGGAGCCGCCGCAGCCGCTTTCGGGGCGTATCTGCGGGACCTCGGCGAGGCCGGTCCCACTGCGAGGCTGACCCTGCACCAGGGTGTCGACCTGGGACGGCCCGGTCTGCTGCGGGTGGAGCTGCGAGAAGGGGACGCCAGGGTCCGGGTTTCCGGCGCGGCGGTGCCTGTTCCGGCCGGCGGCTGATTCGGCTCGCGTCGACCCGACCCACCCGCGCGGGCTGCGCGAGCGCCGGAGTGCATCTGATCGGCTTGGCCGCTCTCGGGTTCGTGGAGATCCGCACCACTTGACGCGCCGCACGCGAAGGGCGTGCCGTACGGAGGGGGAGCCGTACGGCACGCCTGGACTATGCGATGGGGATCAGGAGGTGGTGCAGACCAGGGGGGACGGGGTGGACGGGGCTCCGCTGGAGCTGCCGAGGAAGCCGAACGTGGCGCTTCCGCCGGGGGCGATGTTGCCGTTCCAGCTCAGGTTCGAGGCCGTGATGCTGCCGGTGCTGCCGGTCAGGTTGGCGTTCCACGACTGGCTGATGGACTGCCCGCTGGGCATCGTCCACTTCACGGTCCAGTTGTTGATCGCCGAGGCGCCCGCGCTGGTCACGGTGACCTCACCCTGGAAGCCGCCCTGCCACGAGCTGACGACCTTGTAGACCGCCGTACAGCCCCGGTCGCCGGTGAAGGTCGGCGACGGAGACGGCGACGGCGACGCGGAGGGCGAGGCCGACGGAGACGGGGACGGCGAAGCCGAGGGGGACGGCGACGGCGAGGGCGACGGGGACCGGGTCGGGGACGGTGACGGGGACGGCGAGGGGGTGTACGGGGCGGCGATCGCCAGGTCGTAGGCCCGCTGCGGCACGAACTGCCCCGCGGGGGCGATGCAGCCGTCGGACTCGCCCGGAGGCTTGACCCACAGGTATGCCGCGATCGCCGAGTCGCCGGTGTTGGTGGTGCTCCAGGTGCCGGTGGCGCGGCCGGCCGGGTCGCACCACTCGGTGCCGACCGGGCCGTTGCCGTTGCGGCTGGTGTCGATCACGGCCTTCAGCCAGGAGACGCCGGTGGCGGCGATGACGCTCTTGGCGTAGGAGACCGCGCCCGAGGTGAAGCGGTAGTTGGAGACGTTGAGCGAGATGCCGTCCGCGCTGTTGGCGACGTCGGCCCCTCGCAGCCGGTTGGCCATGTCGGAGGCGCCCACCCAGGCGTCGTTGCCCGCGTCGAAGAAGACCTTGACGTTCGGGGAGGTGGCCTTGAACTTCTTCCCGGCGTACGCCATGGACGCCTGGACCTCGGCCTGCTGCGAGGAGTTCATGCAGTTCGGCATGATCGCCAGGGCGTCGGGCTCCAGGATGATGTAGGCTGGCCGCCCGCCGAGGCCCGCGGCGACCTGATCGATCCAGGCGCGGTAGGAGGCGTGGTCGGGGGCGCCGCCTGCGCTCGCGCCGCCGCAGTCGCGGTTCGGCATCTCGTACACGACCATGATCGGGATCTTGCCGGCGGAGGCGGCGGCGCCGACGTAGGCGTCGACCTGGCTGCGAACGGTCGAGGGGTTGTAGCTGGCGAACCACCGGCCCTGCGGGACGGCGGCGATGCGGTCCCTGATCACCGGGGCCTTGCTGTCGCCGGGGTTGGCGGCCACCCACTTGGCCGCGTTGGTCGTCGGATCCACGTAGAAGGCGGAGTCGGCGGCCTGTGCGGCGGAGGAGGTGAGCACGGACGCTCCCACCGCGGCCGTGGCGACCGCCGTGAGCACAGCCGCCGTCAATCTGCGAGACATGGAAATACTCCGTCCGGTAATGTGGGAGCGCTCCCACAGGTCTCTCGGATGGTAGGGAGCCGAAGGCGGGTCCAAGAAGGGCCGCTCGGGGTTTGTCTGGACGGCCAACCTAATAGGCGCAGGCGGGCGGGGGAACGGACCTGTGGAGCAATTGAAACTTTCACGGCAGCTCCGGTCAGACCGTGATATCTCCAGAAATCATGGTGACGGAGTGTGCCCAAGCGGTTTCGCGAAGTGGCCCAGAGGCCGTACCCTCCCATAGTGACCTCTTGGGGGGTTTCTTACCGATGACGCTTTCACGCGGTCTCATGCCGCTCGCCGGGGTGCCACGCGTCCTCCTGCCCGCCGTCGACCTGGGCGAAATGTCCACGCCCGTCGACACCCGGGACACCGGACCGCGCCCCGGCTCGCCTCTGTGGGCCTACCTCACGGCGGTCACCGCCGTCGGCGTCACCGCGCTGGTGATCGCGCAGGCACGGCTCGGCTTCGGCGAGCTGGGCGAGGTGGCCCGCACTCCGCTGTTCTGGATGCTGACCGTCCTGGTGGTGCTGGGCGAGCTGCGCCCGGTCATGTTCAGCTCCTCGACGCTGGTCGGGGGCACGCCGACCTCCACGATGTTCACCTTCGCCGTGCTGATGTACCAGGGACTGCCCACGGCGGTGCTGATGCAGGCGGTCGCGGTGGTGGTCAGCGGCCTGGTGCACCGCAGGGCCTGGCACCGGGTGCTGTTCAACCTCTCCCAGGTGACCCTGGCCTGCACGGCGGCCGCGGCGGCCTTCGCCGCGTTCGGCGCGCATCCGGCGCCCCGCGCGCCCTGGACGCCCGACGGCGGTGACATCCCGGCCATCGCGCTGGCCGCGGCGGCGTACTTCGCGGTCCGCGCGATCCTGGTCTGCCAGGCGGTGGCGCTGCACGAGCGCCGGCCGCTGGCCCGGGTGATGAAGGCGTCGATCGGCCCGCAGGCCCTCGTCTACGGGGCGCTGCTCGGACTCGCGCCGCTCGTCGTGGTCGTGATGGCGCACTCCACGGCCCTGGTGCCGCTGTTCGTCGCGCCGCTGACCGCGGTCTACTTCACCGCGACGCTTTCGCTGCGCCGCGACCACCAGGCCACCCACGACGGGCTCACCGGGCTGCCGAACCGCAAGATGCTCATCCTGCGCACCGAGGAGGCCCTGGCCGAGGCGCGCGAGCACGAGCGGGTGGGGCTGCTGCTGCTCGACCTCGACCGCTTCAAGGAGGTCAACGACACGCTCGGCCATCCGGTCGGCGACCGGCTGCTGCAGATCGTGGCCCACCGGCTCACCCACAGCGTGCGGCCCGGCGACGTGGTCGCCCGCCTCGGCGGGGACGAGTTCGCGGTGCTGCTGCCGTCGATCAGGGACGCCCAGGCGGCCAAGGAGGTCGCCTCGCGGCTGCGGGTCGCGCTGACCGAGCCGGTACGCCTCGAGGGCATGACCTTCGACCTCGACGCGTCGATCGGCATCGCGCTCTATCCCGACCACGCGCCGGACTTCGAGCTGCTCATGCAACGTTCCGACGTGGCGATGTACCTGGCCAAGGAGGGCCGCACCGGCGTCGAGTTCTACCTGCCGGGCAAGGACCGCAACTCGCCGGAACGGCTGAGTCTGCTCGGCGACCTGCGGCGGGCGATCGACGCCGACGAGCTGGAGCTCCACTATCAGCCCAAGGTGAGCCTGGAGGACGGCAGGGTCGAGAGCGTCGAGGCGCTGCTGCGCTGGTGGCATCCGGTGCGCGGGCCGATCTCGCCCGCCGAGTTCATCCCGCTGGCCGAGCAGTCGTACCTGATGCGCGAGCTCACCCAGCACGTCATCGGCCAAGCGTTGCGGCAGGCGGCCCGGTGGTGGCACGCGGGCATCGACGTGCCGGTCTCGGTCAACGTGTCGGCCCGCGACCTGCTGGATTCTGGCCTGCCCGAGCAACTGGAGTCCGGGCTGGAGAAGCTGGACCTGCCTCCTGAGGCCATCCGTCTGGAGGTCACCGAGCGCATCCTCATGACCGACCAGGCCTACAGCGCCGAGGCCATCCGCACCCTGGCCGGCCTCGGCATCCAGCTGGCCCTGGACGACTTCGGCACCGGCTACTCCTCCTTGGTCCGGCTCCAGCGGCTCCCGGTCTCCGAGGTCAAGATCGACGCGTCGTTCGTACGGCGGCTCGGGGAGTCGCCGGACGACGACCGGATCGTCCGCTCGATCATCGACCTCGTACGGTCCCTCGGGCTGCGGTCGGTCGCCGAGGGGGTCGAGTCGACGGAGGTCGCCACGTTGCTCCGAGAGATGGGCTGCCACGCGGGCCAGGGATGGTGGCTGGCCAAGCCCATGCCCGCGAGCGAGGCGACCACCTGGCTGCGCGGCCGGCTCAGCGCCGCCTTCCGGGACCGCGAGAGCGGCGGCGCCCGTCTCGCGCCGCACTGAACCGCCGCACTGAACCGCCGCACTGAACCGTCCGCATCGAGCTGCCCGCGATACGCCGTCCGCCATCGGGCCGTCCGCATCGACCTGTCCGTACTGGGCCGCCGCACGGGACCGCCACACTGGACCGCCACACTGGGCGGGCCACGATGCGGAAGTCGTATTAAGAGCATGTGACGCGGCGTCGTCGGGTCGGCCGCGCTCGGCGGCGAGCCCTAGGATGGGTAGGTCCAATCTCCATCATGAAACGGGTTCGACGACTCATGTCCGCCATAACCCGCGATGAGGTCGCTCACCTCGCCCGGCTGTCCCGGCTGGCACTGGCCGACGACGAGCTCGACCACTTCGCCGCCCAGCTCGACCAGATCGTCGGCGCCGTCGCCCGCGTCGCGGAGGTGGCGGCCGACGACATCCCGCCGTCCTCGCACGCGCTTCCGCTGACCAACGTCTTCCGGCCCGACGACGTACGGCCCGGCCTCACGCCCGAAGGCGCCCTGTCCGGCGCGCCCGCCGTGGAGGACGACCGCTTCCGCGTGCCGCGGATCCTCGGGGAGGAAGAATGAGCCTGATTCGCAAGACCGCCGCCGAGCTCGGCGCGCTGGTCGCCTCCCGAGAGGTCACCGCCGTCGAGGTCACCCAGGCCCACCTCGACCGGATCGCCGAGGTCGACGGCCGGGTCAACGCCTTCCTGCACGTGGACGCCGAGTCCGCGCTGGCGCAGGCACGCACGGTCGACGAGCGCATCGCCGCCGGCGAGACGCTCGGGCCGCTCGCCGGGGTGCCGATCGCGCACAAGGACGTGTTCACCACGACCGGCATGCCGACGACCGCCGGCTCGAAGATCCTCGAAGGCTGGCGCCCGCCGTACGACGCGACCGTGACCCGCCGCCTGCGCGAGGCCGGTCTGGTGATCCTCGGCAAGACGAACCTGGACGAGTTCGCCATGGGGTCGTCCACGGAGAACTCGGCGTACGGCCCGACCCGCAACCCCTGGGACCTGGACAGGATCCCGGGCGGCTCCTCGGGGGGCTCGTCGGCCGCGGTGTCCGCCTACGAGGCGCCGCTGTCCACCGGCACCGACACCGGCGGCTCGATCCGCCAGCCCGCCGCCGTCACCGGCATCGTCGGCATGAAGCCGACCTACGGCGGCTCGTCCCGCTACGGGCTGATCGCGTTCGCGTCCTCGCTCGACACGCCCGGTCCGTTCGCCCGCAACGTGCTCGACGCGGCGCTGCTGCACGAGGCGTTCTCCGGCCACGACCCGCTCGACTCGACCTCGATCGACGCGCCGGTCCCGCCGGTCGTCGAGGCCGCGCGGCACGCCGACGTGGCGGGCATGCGGGTCGGCGTGGTCAAGGAGTTCGGCGGAGAGGGCTACCAGGCCGGCGTCCTCGCCCGCTTCAACGAGGCCGTCGAACTGCTGGAGTCGCTCGGGGCCAAGGTCGTCGAGGTCTCCTGCCCGACCTTCTCCTACGCGCTGCCCGCGTACTACCTGATCGCGCCGTCGGAGTGCTCGTCCAACCTGGCGCGCTTCGACGCCATGCGGTACGGCCTGCGCGTCGGCGACGACGGCACCCGCAGCGCCGAGGAGGTCATGGCCCTGACCCGGGCGGCCGGCTTCGGCCCGGAGGTCAAGCGGCGCATCATGCTCGGCACGTACGCGCTGTCGTCCGGTTACTACGACGCCTACTACGGTCAGGCCCAGAAGGTCCGCACGCTGATCATGCGCGACTTCGAGGCGGCCTTCCAGCAGGTGGACGTGCTGGTCTCGCCGACCACCCCGACCACGGCGTTCCCGATCGGGGAGCGGGCCGACGACCCGATGGCGATGTACCTCGCCGACCTGTGCACGATCCCGACCAACCTGGCCGGCAACGCGGCGATCTCGGTGCCGTGCGGCCTGGCCGACGAGGACGGCCTGCCGGTCGGACTGCAGGTCATGGCCCCGGTCCTGGCCGACGACCGCTGCTACCGGGTCGGCGCCGCCGTGGAGAAGGCCTACGAGAGCCGGTGGGGCGGCCCGCTGCTGTCCCGCGCGCCCGCGCTCTAGTCGCCGAGGGGAGGGGAACGGCGGCATGATCACCCGCATCGAGATCGACGGCTTCAAGTCATTCCTGGACTTCCAGCTCGACATCCCGCCGTTCCTCGCCGTCATCGGCAGGAACGCCAGCGGGAAGTCCAACCTGCTCGACGCGCTGATGTTCGCGGCGGCCGTGGCCCGCGGAGACCGCCTTGTCGAGGCCGTCGCCGCGGCCCGCGGCGACGCCGCCTCGCTCTTCCACCTTTCGCCTGCTGGTGGACCGAAATGACCAACGCACTGGAGAATCTGGGTTTCCGTTATGGCTGATACCGCGACGCTCATGCCGTACGACGAGGCGCTGGAGCGCTTCGAGCCGGTGCTGGGGCTGGAGACGCACGTCGAGCTGGGCACCGCCTCGAAGATGTTCTGCGGCTGCCCGACGACCTTCGGCGCGCCGCCGAACACGCAGGTCTGCCCGGTGTGCCTGGCGCTGCCCGGCTCGCTGCCGACGGCCAACGAGAAGGCGATCGAGTCGACGATCCGGATCGGCCTCGCGCTCAACTGCACCATCGCGAAGTGGTGCAGGTTCGCCCGGAAGAACTACTTCTATCCGGACATGCCGAAGAACTACCAGATCAGCCAGTACGACGAGCCGCTGTGCACGGACGGCTACCTGGACGTCGAGGTGGACGGGAAGACCGTCCGCGTCGAGATCGAGCGGGTGCACCTGGAGGAGGACACCGGCAAGTCGACCCACGTCGGAGGCGCGACCGGGCGGATCCACGGCGCCGACTACTCGATCGTCGACTACAACCGCGCCGGCATCCCGCTCGTGGAGATCGTGACCAAGCCGATCGCGGGCACCGACCGGCTCGCTCCGGAGGTCGCCCGTGCGTACGTCACCGAACTGCGCGAGGTGATGCGCTCGCTCGGCGTGTCCGACGTGCGGATGGAGCAGGGCTCGCTGCGCTGCGACGTGAACGTCTCGCTGATGCCGCGCGGCTCTGCCGAGTGGGGCACCCGTACGGAGACCAAGAACGTCAACTCGCTGCGCAGCGTCGAGCGGGCGGTCCGCGGGGAGATCGAGCGCCAGGCGGCCATCCTCGCCGAGGGCGGCCGGATCGTGCAGGAGACCCGTCACTTCCACGAGGACACCGGTCAGACGACCTCCGGGCGGTCGAAGGAGGAGGCGCAGGACTACCGCTACTTCCCCGAGCCCGACCTGCTGCCGATGGCGCCCGACCCGGCCTGGGTCGAGTCGCTGAAGGCGGCGCTGCCCGAGCTTCCGTCGGCGCGGCGCAAGCGGCTCCAGCAGGAGTGGGGCGTGTCCGACCTGGACATGGCCGCCATGCACAACGCAGACGCGATCGACCTGGTCGAGGCGACGGTGGCCGCGGGTGCTCCCGCCGCCGACGCGCGCAAGTGGTGGATGGGCGAGCTGGCCCGGCGGGCCAACGAGTCGGGCACGGTGCTCGCCGACCTGCCCATCACTCCGGCGCAGGTCGCCCGGGTGACCGAGCTGGTCGCCTCCGGCGCGCTGAACGACAAGCTGGCCCGTCAGGTGCTGGAGGGCGTGCTCGCCGGCGAGGGCGGCCCGGACGAGGTCGTGGAGAAGCGCGGTCTCCAGGTGGTCAGCGACGAGGGCGAGCTGTCGGCGATCATCGACAAGGTGCTGGCGGACAACGCCGACGCCGCGGAGAAGGTGCGCGGCGGCAAGATCGCCGCCGTTGGCGCGTTGGTCGGCGGCGTCATGAAGGCCAGCCGGGGCAAGGCGGACGCGGGCCGGGCCCGTGAGCTGATCCTGGAGAAGCTCGGCGTCCAGGGCTAGGGCCTGACCCGCTCGCCGGGTGGGTGCGAGGCTGCCGTCAGCGGCTGTCCACAGCAGGATGTGAGAACGGCCGGTCACGATTACGCGTGACCGGCCGTCGGCCTTTCTTGGCCGGAGACTGCCGATACCAGCGCGGAAGGTGTTGCTTCAGGACATATCCAGCAGAGGGTGTTTTAGGGTTAACTGATCGGAGTTGACCTTGAGCTGGAGGAGACCGAGGCGTGCGCAACGCCGGAGCGTCCGTCGACCCGCCCACGGATCCGTCCGGGGCGGCGTCCGCGCCTCCGCAGAAACACCCGGTGCGCCGCGTCGCCTCGCTGCCCCGCGGGGTCTCGGCCCTTCCCCGGGGGGTGTCGGCCGACATCTTCGCCGAACCTCCCGCTCCCGCCGCTCCGGCCGCCAAGCCGTCCGGCAACGGAAACCTCCCGCCGCCGGCTCCACCGGTCGAGCCGTGGCGGGTCCCGGAGCGCCCGGCCCGTGAGGAACCCGCCGTCGTCGTGCCGCCGCCGGACCTCGAACTGCTGGACCCCGTCCCCCAGGGCCGTACGCTCCGCCGCGCGCTGATCGGCCTGGCGGCGTTGCTCCTGATGCTCTATCTCGTGCCGGCCGTCTCCATGGCGGGCAAGGTCCTGCCCGGCACCACGGTGCTCGGCGTGGACATCGGCGGGCAGAGCAGGACCGAGGCCGTCGCCACCCTGCGCGAACGGCTGTACGCCCAGGCCAGGACGCCGCTGATCGTACGGCAGGGCACGCGGCGGCTGACCGTGGACCCACAGCAGGCCGGTCTGATGCTCGACGCCGAGGCCACGGTCCGCGCCGCGCCCGGGGGCTTCCCCAGCCCGCCTGAGGTGTGGAACGCGCTGACCGGCAGCCAAGAGGTGAAGCCCGTCGTGTCGGTGGACCGCCGCAAACTCGACGAAACGGTGGCCAGGGTCGTCGCCGCGCCACTGGAGCGCCCGGGGCGCGAGGGCGGCGTCTCGTTCGACGGGGTCACCCCGGTCCCGACGTATCCGCGCGTGGGCCGTGTCATCGACAGGAGAGCGACGGCCGACCAGATCGTCAGGGGATACCTCGACCCCGAGGCCGTCATCGTGGTGCCCACGATGCGGGACCTGCCGCACATCACCCGTGCCGAGGTGCGGCGCGCCCTGCACTGGGCGCGACGTGCGGTGTCCGCGCCGCTCACGCTGGTCAACGGGACCGCCTCCGTCAGCCTGTCGCCGGCCACTTTGGCGCGGCACCTGACGTTCGCGCCCGAAGGAGCGGTCCTGCGGCCGCGCTTCGACGCCGTGGCGGCGATCGCCGGCGTCGAGCCCGCCCTGGTCGGTCCCGCGCGGGCGGCCCGCGACGCCACTGTCACGATCAAGGACGGCCGGCCGGTCCTGGTGCCCGGCAGGCCGGGCGACCGGGTGGACACGGGCCGCCTCGCCGCGGACGTGCTGGCCGCCCTCGACGGCGGCGGCCGTACGGTGGCCGTGTCGGTCGTGAACGGGCCGCCACGGATCACCGACGACGCGGCGCAGCGGATGGGGATCCGGGAGGAGGTCGGCCGTTTCACCACCTCCTACGCCTGCTGCCCGCAGAACGCGGGCAACATCCGCGCCGCCGCGGCACTCCTCGACGGCCGCCTGGTGGAACCGGGGGAGACGTTCTCGTTCAACGAGGTCGTCGGGCCGCGCACCGCGGCCGCGGGATTCGACGGCATCGGCCCCACCATGATCGACGGTCGGGCCGGCACCGAGGCGGCGGGGATGCCCCAGGTCGCGACCACCCTGATGAACGCCGTGCTCCGCGCCGGGCTCCGGGTCGCCGAGCACACCCCGCCCGAGGTCCATGACTCCCAGCTGCCGATCGGCACCGAGGCCGCCGTGTCCTTCCCCGGCCCCGACCTGCGCTGGAGGAACGACTCGCCGTACGGCGTGCTCGTCCAGGCCTCCGCCACGGGCACCTCGCTGACCGTGACGCTGTGGAGCACCAAGCGGTACGACGTGGACCTGCAGGGGCCGGTCGTCGGGCAGCGGCTCGAGTTGCCCGCCGTGACCGGTCAGGGCTCCGGCTGCGTCGCGACGCAGGGGCAGCCCGGTTTCACCGCCGTGGTGACGCGGGTGCTGCGGCAGGACGGCGAGGTGGTCTCCCGGCAGGCCTTCCGCACCTCCTACCGCGCCCAGGCCGAGACCGTCTGCCGCTGATCAGAAGGCGCTGATCAGAAGGCGCTGATCAGAAGGGGGCGCTGGTCAGGAGGAGGGCCGCACCACCAGGATCCGGTCGTCGCCGTCCCTGGGAGAGCCGCGCCCGTCCCGGTTGCTGGTGCTCACCCACAGTGTGCCGTCGGGCGCGGCGGCCACCGCGCGCAGCCTGCCGTACTCGCCCGTGTACAGCGCGGCGGGACGGCCCACGCGGCCCGAGGCGTCCACCGGCACCCGCCACAGGCGCTCGCCGCGCAGCGCCGCGGCCCACAGCGCCCCCCGGGCGTACGCGAGGCCGGACGGCGACGCCTCGGCGGTCGACCACGTGAGCAGCGGATCGGTGTATCCGGACCGGTTGCCCACCCCTTCGACGACCGGCCAGCCGTAGTTGCGGCCCTTCTCGATGAGGTTGATCTCGTCGTAGGTGTTCTGGCCGAACTCGGTGGCGAACAGGTGGCCCCGGTCGTCCCAGGCCAGGCCCTGCACGTTGCGGTGCCCGTAGGTCCACACCAGGGTGCCGAAGGGATTGCCCGCGGCGGGCCGGCCGTCCGCAGTCATGCGCAGGATCTTGCCGCCCAGGGAGTTCCTGTCCTGGGCCATGCCGCGTTCGCCGGTCTCCCCCGTCGAGGCGTACAGGTAGCCGTCGGGGCCGAAGGCGAGGCGGCCCCCGTTGTGGATGGCCCCCTTCGGGATGCCGCTGACGATCACCCGGCGGTCGGAGAGCCGTCCGTCGTAGCGGTAGCGGACGATCCGGTTGTCCTTCTCACCGGTGAAGTAGACGAAGACGAAGTGGTCGGTGCCGTAGCGGGGCGAGACGGCGACGCCCAGCAGGCCGCCCTCGCCGCTCGCGGACACCCCCTCGATCACGCCGGCCTCGTGGACCCGGCCGCCGGGTGTGATCCGCAGCAGCCGCGCCGACTCGCGCTCGGTCACCAGGGCGTCGCCGCCGGGCAGGAACGCGATCGCCCAGGGCACCGTCAGGCCGGTGACCAGTGTGCGCGGCGCGGCGGGGGTCACGTTCGTCTCACCGCCGCCCATGGTGGCGCCCGGAGTCGCACCCGCGGTGCCACCCGCGGTGCCATCCGGAGTCGCACCCGCGGTGGCGCCCGCACCTGCGCCCGTGACGTCGCTCGCGGCGGGCAGCGGCGGGGGAGTCCTGCCCCCGCCCTCCTCACCCGGCGCGCACCCCGCGGCCGCCGACAGAAGGGCCGCCCCCAGGAGTGCCACGCCCACGCCGTGCCTGTTCGCCATCCCCGATGACCTCCTCACGTACCCATACTCGCTGGCGGGGGTGATGGTTCCCTAGGTTGTTCCTGTGAAGATCTGGGTCGCATCACAGGACATCGCCGACGCACTCACGGAGCTTCCCGAAGGGCTCCCCGCCCTCGACTGCGCCGTGTACGACGGAAAGACGCCGCTCCCCGGTCCGCCCGAGGAGGTGGAGATCTGGGTGCCTCCGCTGGTCCCGGTGCCGGACATCCCCGGCCTTCTGGGCCGCATGACCGGCCTCCGCCTGCTGCAGACCGTGACGGCGGGGGTCGAGCCCTACCTGCCGCACGTGCCGCCGAAGGCGGTCCTGTGCAACGCGCGGGGCGTCCACGACGCGGGCACGGCCGAGTGGGCGGTGGGCGCGATGATCGCGATGCTGCGGGAGTTCCCCGGCTTCGCGGCCGCCCAGGCCAGACGCGAGTGGACCTACCACCACACCGGCGTCCTCGCCGACTCCACCGTGCTGATCGTCGGCTACGGCTCGATCGGCGAGGCGCTCGAACGGCGTCTGGCCGGATTCGAGGTGGACATCGTCCGGGTGGCGCGCACGGCCCGGGACAACGTGCACGGACAGGACGAACTGCCCGCGCTGCTGCCCGCCGCCGACGTGGTCGTGCTCCTGGTGCCCGCCACGACGGGGACGGCCGGTCTGGTGGACGCCGGGTTCCTCGCCCGGATGAAGGACGGCGCGGTGCTCGTGAACGCCGCGCGCGGGTCGGTGGTGGACGCCGACGCGCTGCTGGCCGAGTTGCGGACGGGCAGGCTGCGGGCGGCGCTCGACGTCACCCCCGTCGAACCGCTGCCGTCCGACCACCCGCTCTGGACCGCACCGGGCGTCTTCATCACCCCGCACATCGCCGGCAGCACGCCCGCGTCCATCAGGCGTACGCGAAGGCTCGTGCGGGAACAGGTGATCCGTCATCTGACGGGCCGTCCACTCGATAACATGATCACCGGGCATTACTGACCGCTCCATTAAGGATTCCGGAACGTGGCTGCCTCGTGACCTGGGGTGCGTACGGTGAAGCTCAGCGTCCGCGGCTGGTTATCAGATCGGTGACGACTCGCTCGTTGTCCCCCTCTCGATCAGCGGCTGTGCGCACACTGGCCATGTGACAGGGAGAGTAAAGCCGAGTCGAGAACGGGAGGGGCGACCATGACACACCCCACCGAACCCGGCGACGCTTATGCGACTCCGGCCTCCGCCGAAACCCCGGAGGACACGACGGCCGGCGGTGAAGCGGCGACAGGTGCAGAGGCGACGCGCGTGAAAGTCAGGCGTGACCCCCGGGTCCCACTCACCACCGCAGCCGGTCTCGGCGCGGTGGCGGTCGTCGTGGCCCTGGTCACCGGAGGCTCGGCGCCGGTCGTGACCGCGATCGCGGGGGTCGTCACCGGCCTCCTCGCGGCCGTCTCGCTGATCATGGCCGCCTCCCGCGTCGTCCCCGCCCACCGGCGTCAGCCCGGCGCCTTGCGGTGGATGGCCGCCGGGTCGCTGACCTGGCTCCTCGGCGTCGGCGTGCGTCCCGTGGCCGACGGCACGCCGTTCGTGCTCACGTTCGCCGACCTGCTCATGCTCGCCGGATCGGTGCTGCTCGCGATCGGCTGCGGCATGTCGGTGAAACCACCCGCGTTCACGCGCGGGGTGATACGCCAGGCGGCCGACGCCTACCTGGGCGCGGCGTCGGTCTTCGCCGTGGCCTGGGTCGCCGTGCTCGGCCCGGCGTTCAGGAAGGCGGAGGACACCGGAGCGTTCTTCGTCGCGCTCGCGCTGCCCGTGGTCTGCCTGCTCGCGGCCTGCGCCGTGACACCGGCCGTGGCGGCCTCCCGGTCGGGCAACCGGGTGGTCGGGCTCACCGGCGTAGGGGCGCTCACCGCGATAACGGTGGCGGAGATGGCCACGGCCCTCGCCCGCCTCGACGGCGACACCCCGCCGCTCGCGGCAGGGCTCGTCGTCCCGGCCATGCTGCTGGTCCTCGCCGTCGCCCCATGGGTGCAGGAGGACCGGCCGGCCAGGCCGCTGCCCGCCGCGCTGACGGCCGCCACCCCGCTCGTGCTCGTCGCCGCCGCCACGCTGGTCGCCACCCTGTACGTGATGCGGAGCAGCCGCGACGCCGCCCTGGCGGTCGTGGCCGCCTCGGTCGTCCTCGTCCTGCTCGGCCGGCTGTTCGTGCTCCTGGTCGAGACCGCGGGCATGCGCCGCCTCGTCGACGTCGGCGAGCAGCAACTGCGCAGGCTCGCCGAGAACACCGGCGACGTCGTGCTCGTGTGCGACACCTGCGGGGTGATCCAGGAGGTGGGCCCCGGCCTCGAGACGACGTACGGCTACCGCCCCGAGGACCTCGCC
Source organism: Microbispora sp. NPDC046973 (assembly GCF_040644495.1). Taxonomy (NCBI): domain Bacteria; kingdom Bacillati; phylum Actinomycetota; class Actinomycetes; order Streptosporangiales; family Streptosporangiaceae; genus Microbispora; species Microbispora sp. NPDC046973. Next base: position 125,698 of record NZ_JBEYWQ010000015.1, read on the forward strand.
TTCCGGCCGATCTTCGACTACATCCACCCCGAGGACCTGCCGGCCGTACAGGCCCTGCTCGACCGCATGACGGACGAGGACGACGGGCCCGAGCAGGAGGGCGGCACCCGCATCTCCTGCCGCTTCCGCGCCTCCGACGGCACCTGGCGTCCCACCGAGTCCGTCGCCGCCCGGCACGTACGCGACGACGACCTCGTCCTGGTCACGATCCGCGACCTCAGCGACCAGGTGGCCCTGCGCAACCAGGTCACCCACCTGACCTTCCACGACGGGGTCACCGGGCTGCCCAACCGGGCCTACTTCGAGGAACGCGCCCGGGACGTGCTCACCCGCCGCGGTGCCGGCGGGACCGCGGTGATCTTCCTGGACCTCGACGGCTTCACCTCCGTCAACGACTCCGTCGGCCACGCCAGCGGCGATCACCTGCTCGGCCAGGCCGCCCGCCGCCTGCGCTCGGCCGTACGCGCCGACGACACGCTCGCCCGGTGGGGCGGGGACGAGTTCGCGGTGCTGCTGGAGGGCGGCGCGTCCGGCGGCGCCGACGCGCAGACCGCCATCGACCTGGCCGAGCGGCTCGTCCGCGCGGTCTCGAACGAGCCGTTCCACGTCGCGGACCGGGACGTCGCGCTGACGGCCAGCGTCGGCGTGGCGTTCGCCGAGGAGGACCTGCCGCCCGGAGACCTGCTGCGCAACGCCGACGTGGCGATGTCGCGGGCCAAGGAGCTCGGCGGGCGCCGGGTGGAGGTCTTCGCCACCCACATGCACGCCGACGTCCTGCGCCGCCTGGAGATCGCCTCCGACCTGCAGCGGGCGCTGCTGGAGAACCAGTTCGCGATCGAGTACCAGCCCGTGGTCGACCTGGCCACGTCGCGGGTGACCGCCGTCGAGGCGCTGGTGCGCTGGTGGCGGGGCAGCACGTTCGTGCCGCCGGAGCAGTTCCTCGGGCCCGCCGAGGACACCGGGATCATCGTGCCGCTCAGCGAGTGGATCCTGCGCGAGGCGTGCCGCGAGGTGGCGGCCTGGCGCGCGTCGTCCTGGGACATCGGGCTCGCGCTGAACCTGTCCGCACGGCAGATCATGGCCCCGCGTTTCGTGGAGACCGTGGCGGAGGCGCTGAGCGAGAGCGGGCTGCCCGCCAGTGCGCTGACCCTCGAGGTCATCGAGGAGATGCTGGTCGAGGACGCCGGGGAGATGATCAGCAGGCTGTCCGAGCTGAGGACCCTCGGCGTACGGCTGGCCATCGACGACTTCGGCACCGGCTACGCCTCGCTCGCGTTCCTGCGCCAGCTGCCGGTCGACATGATCAAGATCGACCCGTCGTTCGTCTCCGGGCTCGGCCGCGACGACACGCTGACCCTGCTGACGAAGACGATCGTGCAACTCGGCAACGACCTCGGCCTGATCGTCGTCGCCGAGGGCATCGAGCGTCCCGAGCAACTCGACCTGCTGCGCAAGATGGGCTGCACGCGTGGCCAGGGCTATCTGGTGGCCCGCCCCATGACCGCGCGCGGCGTCGACTCCCTGATGCCCACCACCACCCTCCAGAACACCGCCTAGGCGTGTCTCCCGCGTCGCTCGTATGGGCGCTGGGATCCGCCGGGCCGTGCCGGAGGCGCGCCAGGCCACGGCAAGCGGTGACATAACCTGGGAGTCCGTTGCGGGTGTCTTGGATGGCGAGACGGGCGTCCCAGATGATTTGACGTGGAGGCGCTCCATCGGACATCGTTGTAGCCATGCATAGCGGTGGGATTCTCGTAGTACTTCGCAGGCGCGCAGCCTGACGAAGCACTCGGTCCTGCGCGCGCCCCAGCTCCGCCCAGCGGATGGGGCATTTTTTATGCCAGGAGTCACGCCAAGCAGCCCAGCCAGAAGCAAGCTCAGCCACAAGGAACGAGCCGATGACCGAGAAAATGACAGGTGCCCAGGCCCTCGTGCGGGCACTGGAGCACGTCGGGGTCGACACGGTGTTCGGGATCCCGGGCGGGGCCATTCTCCCCGCCTACGATCCCCTCTACGACTCGACCAAGGTCCGGCACGTGCTTGTACGGCACGAGCAGGGCGCCGGCCACGCGGCCGAGGGGTATGCGCAGGCGACCGGCAGGGTCGGCGTGTGCATGGCCACCAGCGGCCCGGGAGCGACCAACCTGGTCACCCCGATCGCCGACGCCTACATGGACTCGGTGCCGATCGTGGCGATCACCGGTCAGGTGTCCACGCCGCTGATCGGGACCGACGCCTTCCAGGAAGCCGACATCTCCGGCATCACCATGCCGATCACCAAGCACAACTTCCTGGTGACCAAGGCCGAGGACATCCCGCGGACCATCGCCGAGGCGTTCCACATCGCCGCGACCGGCCGCCCGGGGCCGGTGCTGGTGGACATCGCCAAGGACGCCCTGCAGGCCACGACCACCTTCTCCTGGCCGCCGGTCATGCAGCTGCCCGGCTACCGCCCGGTGACCCGGCCGCACTCGAAGCAGATCCGCGAGGCCGCCCGGCTGATGACCGAGGCCAAGCGGCCGGTGCTCTACGTCGGCGGCGGCGTGCACAAGGCGCGGGCCGCCTCCGAGCTGCTGGAGCTGGCCGAGCTGACCGGCATCCCGGTGGTCACGACGCTGATGGCGCGGGGCACCTTCCCCGACAGCCACCCCCAGCACATGGGCATGCCCGGCATGCACGGCAGCGTGTCCGCGGTCGGCGCGCTGCAGCGTTCGGACCTGTTGATCGCGCTCGGCACCCGCTTCGACGACCGCGTCACCGGGGAGCTGTCCAGTTTCGCGCCGCACGCGAAGGTGATCCACGCCGACATCGACCCGGCGGAGATCTCCAAGAACCGGCATGCCGATGTGCCGATCGTGGGCGACTGCCGTGAGGTGATCGGAGATCTGATCACGGCGGTGCGGACCGAGCAGGCCGACGGCCGCAAGGGCGACTACGCCGACTGGTGGCGGATCCTCAACGGCTACAAGCAGACCTACCCGCTGGGGTATGAGGAGTTCGCCGACGGGTCGCTCGCCCCGCAGTATGTGATCGAGCGGCTGAGCGCGCTGGTGGGGCCGGAGGCGATCTACACCGCGGGTGTGGGCCAGCACCAGATGTGGGCCGCGCAGTTCATCACCTACGAGCACCCGGGGACGTTCATCAACTCCGGTGGTGCGGGCACGATGGGCTTTTCCGTCCCGGCCGCGATGGGCGCGAAGATGGGCTGCCCGGACAAGGTCGTGTGGGCGATCGACGGCGACGGGTGTTTCCAGATGACCAACCAGGAGCTGGCGACCTGCGCGATCGAGGGTGTGCCGATCAAGGTGGCGGTCATCAACAACGGCAACCTCGGCATGGTCCGCCAGTGGCAGACCCTGTTCTACGACGAGCGGTATTCCAACACCGACCTTCAGCGGGTCAAGCGGATTCCCGACTTCGTGAAGCTGGCCGAGGCGTACGGTTGTGTCGGCCTGCGGTGCGAGCGTCCCGAGGACGTGGACGAGACGATCCGCAAGGCCATGGAGATCAACGACGTGCCGGTGGTGGTCGACTTCGTCGTGCACCAGGACGCGATGGTCTGGCCGATGGTCGCCGCCGGCACCAGCAACGACGACATCAAGTACGCCCGCGACATGGCGCCGAACTGGGAGGGTGGAGAATGAGCCCCGCCCCGGCCCGACCCGATCACGACCAGCATCGCGAGGAGCAGGCATGAGCCGCCACACGCTGTCCGTCCTGGTGGAGAACAAGCCGGGCGTGCTGGCCCGGGTCGCCGCCCTGTTCAGCCGTCGCGGGTTCAACATCGACTCGCTGGCGGTCGGGCCCACCGAGCACGACGACATCTCGCGGATGACCATCGTCGTCAACGTGGAGGACCTCCCGCTGGAGCAGGTCACCAAGCAGCTCAACAAGCTGGTCAACGTCATCAAGATCGTCGAGCTCGACAACAGCCAGTCGGTGCAGCGCGAGCTGATGTTGATCAAGGTGCGGACCGACTCCGAGAGCCGGTCGCACGTTCTCGAACTCGTGAACCTCTTCCGGGCGCGTTGCGTGGACGTGGCCCCGGACGCGGTCACGATCGAGGTCACCGGGACGACCGACAAGCTGGAGGCGTTCGTCCGGGTCCTTGAGCCGTACGGCATCAAGGAGCTCGTGCAGTCGGGCATGGTGGCCATCGGCCGCGGTGCCCGTTCCATCACCGACCGCTCGCTTCGCGCCCTCGACCGCAGCGCATAGCTCCCATGGCAGGCACGTCGCGACGGACAACCCGTGAAAGGCAAGCAAGTGACTGAGATCTTCTACGACGACGACGCCGACCTGTCGATCATCCAGGGCCGCCACGTCGCGGTGCTGGGTTACGGCAGCCAGGGCCACGCGCACGCGCTGAGCCTGCGCGACTCGGGGGTGGACGTCCGGGTCGGCCTGCCCGAGGGCTCCAAGAGCCGGGAGAAGGCCGAGGCCGACGGGCTGCGCGTGCTGTCGCCGGGCGAGGCCGTCGAAGAGGCCGACCTCACGATGATCCTCGCGCCGGACCACATCCAGCGGCACCTGTACGCCGAGCACGTCGCGCCGAACCTCGTCGAGGGCGACGCGCTGTTCTTCGGCCACGGTCTCAACATCCGCTACGGCCTCATCGAGGCCCCGGCGGGCGTCGACGTCGCCATGGTGGCGCCGAAGGGCCCGGGTCACCTGGTCCGCCGCCAATACTCGGCCGGCCGCGGCGTGCCCTGCCTGGTCGCCGTCGAGCGCGACGCCACCGGCAGCGCCTGGCCGCTCGTGCTGTCGTACGCCAAGGGCATCGGCGGCACCCGCGCCGGCGCGCTGAAGACGACCTTCACCGAGGAGACCGAGACCGACCTGTTCGGTGAGCAGGCCGTGCTGTGCGGCGGCGTCTCCGAGCTGATCAAGGCCGGGTTCGAGACGCTGATCGAGGCCGGCTACCAGCCGGAGGTCGCCTACTTCGAGTGCCTCCACGAGATGAAGCTGATCGTGGACCTGATGTACGAGGGCGGCATCTCCAAGATGTACTGGTCGGTGTCCGACACCGCCGAGTACGGCGGTTACACCCGCGGCCCGCGCGTGGTCAACGAGGAGACCAAGAAGGAGATGCGCCGCATCCTGGACGAGATCCAGGACGGCCGCTTCGCCCGCGAGCTGGTCGAGGAGTTCGACTCCGGCCAGACCAACTTCAAGCGCTACCGCGAGGAGCTGGCGGGCCACTCCATCGAGCAGACCGGTGGCAAGCTCCGCCCGATGATGAGCTGGCTCAAGGGCGAGCAGGCCTGACGCTCGCGATCGCTCGCGTGACCGCGGCGCCGCGCCCCGCCGACGAGGTGGGGAGCGGCGCCGCGTCGCGTTCACCGGCCGTCAGGGGCCGGGCGAGTCAGCACCGGGCGGGCTTGAGCCAGGAGCACTCGAGGTCGCCGGCCGGCCGCTCCGGGGACGACGTGGCTTCCTCCCGCGGCGACGACCCGGGGGTCACGCTGCGCGCGGCCGCCGTCTCGTCCACCGTCTCGTCGACTGGGGCCTTCCTGCTGAACTGGGCCAGCCTGACGGCGATCCGGTCCTCCAGGTCCCTGGGCGGGCCGGACAGGTAGCCGTTGCTGACGACCGAGAAGACCAGCGGCTCGCCGTCCGCGCTGGTCACGTAGCCCGACAGCGCGGTCACACCGGTCAGCGAGCCGGTCTTGGCGTGCACGTTCCCGGCCGCCGCCGTGCCGCGCATCCTGCTGCGCAGCGTCCCGCCGACCATCCGGTCGGCCTCTCCCGCGATCGGCAGGGCGGCGTACCAGGTGGGGAACCAGGGCTTGCCGCGCACCGCCGCGAGCAGGGCCGTGATTCCGGCGGGCGTCAGGGCGTCCACCCTGGACAGGCCGGAGCCGTCCCGCAGCCGCAACGTCTTCACACCGTTCGCCTGCGCGAACGCGGTCGTCACGGCGAGTCCGGCCGCCCACGTCCCCGCGCCGGAGACCTTGCGTCCCATCGTCTTGGTGAGGATCTCCGCGTGCATGTTGTTGCTCAGCTTCAGGAACGGCACGAGCAGGTCGCCGAGGGTCATCGACCGGCGTGAGGCGACCGTGGCCGCCTTCGCCGGAGCGGTCCCGCGCACGGTCGGCCCGAGCACCTTCACGCCGTGCCGGGCCAGCCCCTCCCGGAACAGGGTGGCCGCATAGAGCGTGGGGTCCCACACCGCGACCCACTCGTCGTACGGCTCGGAGACCGTGCCGCTGACCACGACGGTGTTGGTGCCGTGCTGCCGCTCGACGAGCACGTCCGTCTCGTCGCCGGTGACGGCCCTGTTCACGATCTTCACGTAGTCCGTCGGCGGCGTGGTGGAGACCTTGGCGGGCGTGCCGGGGCCGTCTCCGGGCGCGACCGAGACGATCACCGAGCCCGCGTCGTAGTCGGTGTCGGGCGCCGCGGTCAGCGCGGAGATCTGCCCGGCGTAGTAGTACGGCTCGTCGTCCCACGCCCAGTCGGTGCCGAGCCGTACGTCGTCGAACCAGGTGTCGTCGGCGACCAGCCGTCCCGTGACGACCTTGACCCCGGCCGCCGCGACCTCGGCGGCGAGCGCGTCGTAGTCGGCGGCGAGCATGGTGGGGTCGCCTGTGCCCCGCAGCGTGAGGTCCCCGACGACCGTGCGGCCCACCTTGGACGCGGCGAGCACGTCGGTCGTGAACCGGAAGTCGGCGCCGAGCGTGTCGAGCGCGGCGGCCGAGGTGAGCAGCTTGGTGTTGGAGGCGGGGGCGAACAGCTTGTCCGCGTCGAGGGAGTAGAGGTCCTCGCCGGTGGCCGCGGCGCGCACGGCGACGCCCGCCCGCGCGGGGGCCAGCCGGGAGTCGGCGAGGATCTGGTCGAGGTCGCGGGTCAGGTCCGCGACGCCTGGGGCCGGGTCCCGCGCCCCGGCGGGGAGGCCGGAGCCCGCGATCCCGGTGGCCAGGACGGCGCCGGCCAGCATGATCGTGATTCGTCGTGACAACCGCACAGTCCGCTCCCGGGTGAGTGGCTTTCCGCGATCGTCGGTGAGCCGTGCCAGGTCGGCAATACGGAAATCTACGTATAACGATCAGCCCGGCATCGAGACCAGGAACACGCAGTCGCCGAAGGACACCTCGTCGCCGGCCCGCACGGCCGCGGGACCGACCAGGCGCCAGCCGTTCAGCCGGGTGCCGTTCATCGAGCCGAGGTCGACGAGCAGCCACGAGTCGTGTTCCCGCCGCAGCTCGGCGTGCACCCGCGAGACGGTCAGGTCGGCGAGGACGAGGTCGCAGGAGGAGCCGCGGCCGACCAGGTAGCGGGCCCGGCCGTCGGCGGGCAGGGCGAGCCGGGGCAGCCGGGGACGCCGCCAGGCGGACTCGATCCGGCTGCTCAGCTCCGACACGGAGGCGACGGCGTCGGTGATCCGCCTGCGCCAGCGCCCGCGGTGCGGGAGGTCGGCGACCAGCTCGTCCAGCTCGTTGCGGTTGCGAGCACGAAGCGCCAGGTCCACCCGGCCGACGAAGGTCTCCATGGACAGGCGTCCTTCGGCGGCCCGGTCGCGGAGCTCGCTGAGCGCGCGCTCGCGGTCCCCGTCCGAGGCGCGAACCGGGGGAGAGCTCATGATTGGAGTATCCGCCGCAGTGGTCCGAGGTGTCCAGAAGACCGCCGTATTCCCCGCCAATCCCGGCGCGGGAGCGGGGCCGCCGGGCGTGGCGGCCCCGCTCCCGCGCCGGGCCGGGGCGTTTCTACTGCCGGTCTACTGCCGGCCGAAGTCCTGGGTCCAGTACGGGCCGCCGGCGGCGACGTACCCGACCCCGATGTCGGTGTAGGTGCAGTTGAGGATGTTCTGCCGGTGTCCGGGGCTGTTCATCCAGCCCTGGACCACCGCCTGGGCCGTGCCGTAGCCCTTGGCGATGTTCTCGGCCGCCGCCCGCCAGGTGTATCCGGCGGCCGTGATGCGGTCGGAGAAGGAGCGGCCGTCCTTCGAGGTGTGGTCGAAGTAGTTCTTGGCGGACATGTCGGCCGAGTGGGCGTACGCGGCGGCGCGCAGGCGCGCGTCGTGCTTCAGCGGGCCGCAGCCCGCCTTCGCCCGCTCGACGTTGGTGAGGCGGACGACCTCGTTCTCGATGGCGGTGCCCACGGCCGAGCCACTCGTGGGAGAGGCGCTGGGAGTGGTGGGGGCGGGGGCGCTCGCGGAGGGACTCGTGGCAGGGGCCGTGCTGGGGACGGCGGAGGGGCTGGTGGTGGGGACGGCGGTGGGGCTTGGGGAAGAGGTGGCGGTGGGAACCGGGGTGGGGACGTCGCAGTCGAGGCGCACCGGCCTCGACCGCGACAGGTGGCCGCGGTAGTCGGTGACGACGCTGTAGTAGGCGCCGTCGACGCAGGTCAGCGCGACGACGACGCGCGCGTTCCTGACCACCTTGGAGCCGCTCTTGACCACGCGGTCCGGGCCCGGCCTGCTCTTCACGATCCGGACCCGGAAACGGGCGTCGTCGATGCAACCGGCTCGCGAGCCCGCCGCGCGGATCTTGCCGTCCACGCTGACGTAGGGCTTCGCGGCGGCGACCCGGCAGCCCGCGTGCCAGGCCTCGGCCTGAGCGGGGCCGGCCGCCACGCCGACGGCCGCGACGCTGCCGAGGCACAGGACCGCTCCGAGCGCTCTGTTCACGATCATTCCTCCAGTGGGGGTTAGACGCTGGGGAAGTCGTCATTATGGTGCGCTACAGACCGACATGTGGGGATAAATCGGTCCAAACCCTAAAGTATCTACCTTCTCTTAAACTTCCTTTATCCACCGTACAGCCTGAGATGTCCCATAATCCCCAGGTCAGTGGCGTGATCAGCGCGGCGACCGCCTTCAGGGGCGCTTAAGGTCGTCCGCGGCCTTCCGGGCCACGCGTTCCAGCTCCTCGCGGTAGCTCTCCCACCACGACGGATCGCCGGCCGTCACGATCTCGTCGCCGTCCCGGTATCCGGCGGCGCCGTCGATCGACTCGCGGACGATGTCGGCGTGGCCGGCGTGCCGGTGCGTTTCGGCGATCATGTGGACCAGCACGCGGTGCAGGGTCGCCCGCCGGTGCTCCTCGGGCCACCACACGATGTCGGCGGCCGACTCCAGCGGCAGCGCCGCGATCGTGGCGTCCGCGTGTCTCCAGGCGCGCCGGTACACCCCGGTGACGTACTCGCGGGACTCCTCGGCGGTGGCCCACATGTCCGCGTTCCTGGCGAAGGCGGCCGGTCCCAGATCGGGACGGAACCAGGGCACGGCCTCCTCGAAGTGACGGCCGAACACGAACCCCAGATACAGCAGCTCGACGCCGGTCAGATGCTTGACCAGCCCCAGCAGGTTGGTGCCCGTCGGCGTCAGCGGGCGGCGGACGTCGTACTCCGACAGCCCGTCGAGCTTCCACAGCAGGGCGTCGCGGGCGTCCTGCAGATAGCGGCGCAGGTCGGCCTTCAGATCCGCCTCGGTCATCATGGCGTCTCTCCTGTTCGGAAAGGAACGGTCGGGAGCCGGTCGTGCTCCCTGGGAGGGGAGACTCCCGATGTGAGGCAGAATCGTCGCTCGTGGGCGAGGTTTTTTCCCCGGCGGCGGACGGCGACCTGGCGCGGGCGCGAGACGGGGACGAGGCCGCGTTCGGCCGGCTGGTCCGGCCGCTGCGCCCGGAGCTGCACGCCCACTGCTACCGCATGCTCGGCTCGGTCCACGACGCCGACGACGCCCTCCAGGACGCCCTGCTGCGGGCCTGGCGGGGCCTCGCCCGCTTCGAGGGCCGCTCCTCACTGCGCTCCTGGCTGTACGCCGTGACCACGCATGCCTGCCTCGACCTCGTGGAGAGCCGGGGCAGGCGGGCGCTGCCGATGGACCTTGGCCCGTCGAGCGAGCGCGCGGTCGTCGACGGGCAGGGCCCGCCCGGCGACGTCGCCTGGCTGGGCCCCTACCCCGACGCCGGCCCGGCGGACGGCCCGGCGGGGCGCTACGAGCGGCGCGAGGCCGTGGAGCTCGCCTTCGTCGCCGCTCTGCAGCACCTGCCCGGCAACCAGCGTGCGGCGCTGCTGCTCTTCGAGGTGCTCGGCTTCTCCGCCGCCGAGATCGCCGCGATGATGAAGACCTCGGCCGCCTCCGTGAACTCGGCTCTGGCGCGGGCCCGCAGGATCCTCGCGGAGAAGGCGCCCTCCCCCGACCGGCAGCGGGCGCCGCGCACGATCGGCGACCCCCGGGTGCGGGAGATCGCCGTCGGATTCGCATCCGCCCTGGAACGCGGGGACGCCGACGCCCTGATCGCGCTGCTCACCGACGACGTCACCTGGTCGATGCCCCCGCTGCCGCACTGGTATCGCGGTATCGCGGCGGTCGCCGACTTCGCCGTGCGGGTGCCGCTCACCCGCTGCCCGAGCTGGCGATACGTCCTGACCGGCGCGAACGGACAGCCGGCCGTGGCCTTCTACGTCGGCGAGGGCGCCGCCCGCCCGCACGCCGCCTGGTCGATCACCGTGCTGACCCTGCGGGACGAGCGGATCTGCGAGATCACCTCATTCCTCGGCGTGGAGCACTTCGCCGGGTTCGGGCTGCCCGCCGTCTTTCCCGGCGTTCTCGGCACCGGAGACGGCGGGCGCTGAGGCCGCGGTCCCGGCCGCGCCGGCGACGGCGGCGAGGCGGCCGGCGGTGAGGTCATACCTGAGGGTCATCAGCACGCCCGCGAACGTGATCAGGGCGGGCACCACGGTCACGCCGATCACCACGGCGAGGTGGGCGCTGTCCGGCTGGGTCACCGGATGCTCGGGATCGGAGGAGACGAAGCCTCCCGCGCTCAGCACCCACCCGTACGCGGTCGCCCCGAGCGCCGCCACCGCGTTCTCCACCGCGGTCCACAGGCCGGTGAAGACCCCGCCCCTGCGCTCGCCGCTCACTGCGCCGTCGTACGCGATGACGTCGGCGAGCATGGAGAACTGCAGCAGTTGCAGGCCCGCGTAGCCGACGCCCACGATCATCACGCACAGGTGCGCGTACAGCTCGCCGAGCGCGGGCGTCGCGAGGATCAGCAGCGCGCCGGCCGTGAACAGCGCGCCGGACAGGATCATCGCGCCGCGCTTGTCGAGTTTGCGGGCCAGCCACACCCACAGCGGCATCGTGACCAGCATCGGCCCCACGAGCGCCGCGAAGAGCGTGGTGGTGGCGGAGGTGTCGTCGAGCGCGTAGGCGGCGAAGTAGGGCGCCCCGGCGAGCATCACGCCGGCCCCGAGCGTCTGCGCGGAGCTGAGCCCGAGCAGCCACAGGAACTGCTTGCTGGTGCGGGCGGCGGCGAGCTGCTCCCGCAGCGTCCCCTCGGACCTCTGCTGGCCGGTGAAGGGCGCGCGGGCGGTGCCGAAGAACGAGCCGAGCATCGCGACGAGCAGGATCACGCCGAAGACGACGCCCATGGTGCGATACCCGCCGGCCGTCTCGCCGGCGATCATCGGGGCGAGGATGCCGCTCATCGCGATCCCGACCGCGATGAGGACCATGCGCCACTGCAGCAGCGAGGTCCGCTCGTGGTAGTCCGTGGTCATCTCCGCGGGCATCGCCTTGTACGGCACCTCGTAGAGGGCGTATCCGGTCGCGGCGGCCAGGAAGGCGAGGCCCACGTACAGGGCGGCGGGCACGCCGGTGAGCGGCGGCCCGGCGAACATGAGGGCGAACGACACCGGCAGCACGACGGCGCCGGCGAGCAGCCAGGGCCGGCGCGGTCCCCAGCGTGAGACCGTGCGGTCCGACCACCGGCCGACCAGGGTGTTGGCGACCAGGTCCCAGGCCTTGGGCAGGAAGAGCACGACGCCCGCGAACGCGGCCGGCACCGCGAGCACGTTCGTCATGTAGAAGAGCAGCAGCAGCCCGGGGATCGTGGAGAAGTTGGCCGTGCAGAACGAGCCGACGGCGTACCCGAGGCGAACCCCGAGGGAGACCTTCGACGGGGAGGGCGTCGCCGTGGAGACCATGGCGACATTCAAGCCGAGCAAGCGACCGTTAGGAAGGACCGTCAGGCAACGGTTCGGCGGCTGCCCGGTGTCTCGCCGATCTCCGCGGGCGGCGCCGGCGGAGATCGGCGACGGGCTTCCGGCTCAGTCGCGCACGTCGGGGCAGACGACGTGCGCGCCGACCTCGATCAGGCGGCGTTCGGTGTGCGCGTCGGCGACCCGGGCCATGAGCACCGGGGCCTCGCTGGCCGCCAGCTGCGGCAGCCGGGCGCGCACCCGCCGGTGCAGCTCCTTCACGATGTCGTCGGCGGCGAGGATGTGCACCTTGACGTGCAGCATGATCCCCCACAGCCCGGCGGCCGTGCGCGCCTCGGAGATCCAGACGTGGTGGACGTAGGGATACTCAGGAAGCAGTTCGGCGACCGCCACCCGCAGCGCCGGCAGGATCGGATGGCGGGTCCTGCGGTAGCCGGGGTCAACGACCTGCATCGCCCCCGACAGGTGCTGGCGGGGGGCGGGGATCCACTGCGACGGAAGCGCGGAGGGCGCCGCCGCGACCGGCGCGGGCATGGGCGGGGCGGGCGCGGGCGGCGGGGGAGCCTGCCGCGTGGCCTGCGCGCGGGTCACGGTCGCCATCGCGCCCGTGGCGTACGCCGTGGGGGCGGCCGAGCCCATGGCCGACAGCGCCGGAGCGGGACCGGTGCGGGTCTGCTCCAGATGGCGCCGCAGGTCGTCGATCGGCACGGCGGCCGCAGCGGGGCCGGCCGCGTCGATCACGATCTCGCGCACGCCCGTGACGCGCTGGATGTCGAGGATGGTGTCGGCGTCGCACGCCGACAGCGAGTGGCTGCCACGGTGCCGGGCGTAGGTCGCCGGTCCCGTGTAGCCCAGCAGAACGCGTTCGCCGTTCTGTGTCGTGCCGAGCACCACGGAGCGGTCGGGTCGGACCGCCACCAGGATGCCCCACTCCGCGAGAGCCGCCAGGAGTTGCCGGGGGCTGCCATGCCGCGCGAGAACGTCGCCCAGGGAGGGGTTCCCGATGCTCATAGCCTGAACGATAGGGACTGGACCATGGCGAATCAGGCTAATCCCCAGATTAGGTGCGATCAATACCGAGATGGGTGGCAGTCCGTATGGATCAGGCGTAGCCGGGGTACATCGACCGGCTGGGCACGTACGCGAGCGAGTCTCATGATTCCCGTGAATCCCATCAGAACCTTCTGAAGGCCCGGGCGGCGCGAAGCCGTACCGATCGAGAATCTGAGACCGGGTCGTCGTGCCGTCGCGACACCGCCGAGACCTTGCGTGTCTCGTATGCCGGGCGCTCGTGAGAGCTTTCACAAGGCCCCGATAGACTCACGTCGTCCGCGCTGTCGCACTTCACGAAGGACTCAACCCAGTGAACAAGCCCGTCGTACTTGTCGCAGAAGAGCTCTCAGAAGCGGGTCTCGCCGTGCTCGGCGCGGATTTCGAGGTCCGGCACACCGACGGCGCCGACCGGTCGCAGCTGCTGCCCGCCCTCGCCGACGTGGACGCCCTGATCGTACGCAGCGCCACCCAGGTGGACGCGGAGGCCATCGCGGCGGCGCCCAAGCTGCGTGTCGTCGCCCGCGCCGGCGTGGGCCTGGACAACGTCGACGTCGAGGCCGCGACCAAGGCCGGCGTCATGGTCGTGAACGCCCCGACCTCCAACATCACCAGCGCCGCCGAGCACACGGTCGCGCTGATCCTCGCCAGCGCCCGCAACGTCGCCCAGGCGCACTCCGCGCTCAAGGGCGGCGAGTGGAAGCGCTCGAAGTACACCGGCGTCGAGCTCGACGAGAAGGTCATCGGCATCCTCGGCCTCGGCAAGATCGGCCAGCTCGTCGCGCAGCGCCTGCAGCCGTTCGGCGTCGAGATCATCGCGTACGACCCCTACCTGCAGCCGGCCCGCGCGGCGGCCATGGGCGTGCGGCTGGCGTCGCTGGAGGAGGTGCTCCAGCAGGCCGACTTCATCACGGTCCACCTGCCGAAGTCGAAGGAGACCATCGGTCTCATCGGCGACCGCGAGCTGCACATGGTCAAGCCGACCGTCCGCCTCATCAACGTCGCCCGCGGCGGGATCATCGACGAGAACGCCCTCTACTCCGCCCTCAAGGAGGGCCGCGTCGCGGGCGCGGGCATCGACGTGTTCTCCAAGGAGCCCTGCACCGACAGCCCGCTGTTCGAGTTCGACCAGGTCGTGGTGACGCCGCACCTCGGCGCCTCCACCCACGAGGCCCAGGAGAAGGCCGGCACGCAGGTCGCCCGCAGCGTCAAGCTGGCACTCGCCGGCGAGTTCGTGCCCGACGCGGTGAACGTCCAGGGCGGCGCGGTCGCCGAGGACGTCAAGCCGGGCCTGCCGCTCACCGAGAAGCTGGGCCGCATCTTCACCGCGCTCGCGGGCGAGGTGGCCACCCGCCTGGACGTCGAAGTCCGCGGCGAGATCTCCTCGCAGGACGTCCGGGTCCTGGAGCTGGCCGCGCTCAAGGGCGTCTTCACCGGCGTCGTCGAGGACGCGGTGACCTACGTCAACGCGCCGCTGCTGGCCAAGGACCGCGGCGTCGTGGTCGAGCTGGTCACCAGCGCGGAGAGCCCCGACTGGCGCAACGTCATCACCGTGCGCGGCGTGCTCGCCGACGGCCGCACGGTCTCGGTCTCCGGCACCCTGTCCGGCCCGCGGCAGATCACCAAGATCGTCGAGGTCAACGGCTACGCGATGGAGATCGAGCCGACCGAGCACCTGGCGTTCTTCACCTACGCCGACCGCCCCGGCATCGTCGGCATCGTCGGCCGCCTGCTCGGCGAGCACAACGTGAACATCGCCTCCATGCAGGTCTCCCGGGACGTGAAGGGCGGCAAGGCCCTCATCGCGCTGACGGTCGACACGGCGATCCCGTCCGAGGTCGTCGAGCAGATCGCGGCGGAGATCGGCGCCGACAGCGGCCGTACGGTCGACCTGGAGGACTGACGCCTCGACATCGGCTCATCGGACGGCCCGGCGCCCCGCGCGCCGGGCCGTTCGCGTTCTCCGTGTTTCCCACCCCGCGGACTCTGTCTCAGGAAGTGAGATACTAGGTCGTCCTACGAGATTGTGGGGTACTCTTGCGATGACGAGGCGCCCCGCACTTCCACCTGCCGCGACGGGGCCTGATCAGGGCAGGCCGGCCCGTCGCGGAGCGCCGCGCCGCCGGCCTTCGGCCCGCCCGTGACGCGTGACCCGCGTTCCATCGGCGGCCGACGTTCCGGATCCGCGACAGGCGGATCCGCTCTCAGCATTCCTCCGTCGAAGAGAGAATCGCCATGTACGAGATGTATCCCTGGGGCCGTTCCGAGGACGCTGAGGACGAGGCGGCCGCGGCGCTGCAGATCGCGCTCGACCGTCGCGACAACGGGGGCGTACCGCAGCGCTGACCTGGCCGGGATCGGCGGGACCGGCCACCCTCCGGATGTGTCAATCTTGAGTGCGTGGTGAGCATCGGCGGTGGGGCCGCGAACACGACCAGCCTGCTCCGGCTGATCAACCAGCGGGCGGTGTTCACCGAGATCTTCCGCCTCGGCAAGGCCTCGCGTCCCGAGCTCGCCCAGGTGACCGGGCTGTCGAAGCCGACGATCTCGATGGCGCTGGCCGACCTGGAGCGTGCCAGGCTCGTCCGCCCGGTCGGGCTGCGCACCGGCGGCACCGGCCGCGCCGCGCTGCTTTATGAGATCAGGCCGGAGGCGGGCTGGGTGCTCGCCGCCGACATCGGCCGCACCACCGTGCGGCTCGCCCTCGCCGACCTCGTGGGCGACGTCGTCGTCCGCAGGCAGGAGCCCTCGGCGGCGCGGTCGTACGACGGCCTGCTGAGGCAACTGGAGCGGCTGGCGGCCGAGGTCGTCGCCGAGGCCGGCCTGGAGCCCGGTGATGTCACCGTCACCGTGTTCGGCACCCCGGGAATCCACGATAAGGAGAACGGGGCGCTCCGGCTCGCGCCGAGCCTGCCCGGCTGGGAACGTCCCGGCGCGGTGGACGCGCTGGCCGGCGTGACGGGCTCGCCCTACACCGTGGAGAACGACGTCGACCTCGCCGCGGTGGGGGAGGGCGCCTACGGACTGGGCAAGGGGGTCTCCCACTTCGTCCTCGTGTCCATCGGCACGGGCGTCGGCATGGGGGTGGTCATCGACGACGGTCTCTACCGGGGCGCCCGGGGAGCGGCCGGCGAGATCTCCTACCTGCCGGTGGGCGTGCCGGGGAGTGAGGACGGCCCGGGCCTCGACCGAAGGCGCGGCGAGTTCGAGTCGGTCGCGTCCGCCGACGGCATCGTCGCGGCGGCGGCACGCCTCGGCATGACGGCGGCCACGGCCGGGGAGGTCGTCGAGGCGGCGCACCGCGGCGACGCGGTCGCGCGCACGGTGGTGGCCGCCGAGGCCGACCTCGTCGCCCGTGCCCTCGCCGGGGTGATCGCCGTGCTCGACCCCGAGCTGGTCGTGCTCGGCGGCGGCGTCGGCGCACAGGCCGGCGACCTGCTCGCCGGTCCGGTGGCGGAACGGCTGGAGACGCTGGTGGCTCTCACGCCGCCGCGGATCGAGGTGTCCACGCTCGGGCCGGACGCCGTGATCCTCGGGGCGCTGGCGGTCGGGCTGTCCACGGCGCGGGACCTCGTCTTCGAGCGTGCCGTTGCGGCGGGACCCGTCTGACGGGCGGGTACGCCCGGGTATGGACCGAATGGTGAGATCGTGTTTCGATCTCCGAGACAACCGGTAAGGTACACGCATGGAGTCGAGCAACATCCGCCTGGCAGTGATCCCCGGTGACGGTATCGGCACCGAGGTCGTCGCCGAAGGCCTCAAGGTCCTCAACGCCGCGGGCGTCAAGTCCGAGACCACCGAGTACGACCTCGGTGCCAAGCGCTATCACGCGACCGGGCAGACGCTCCCCGACGAGGTGCTCGACGAACTGCGCGGCTACGACGCGATCCTGCTGGGCGCCGTCGGCGACCCGAGCGTGCCGCCCGGCGTCCTGGAGCGCGACCTGCTGCTGCGCCTGCGCTTCGAGCTCGACCACTACGTGAACCTCCGCCCGGTCAAGCTGTTCCCCGGCGTGACGACCCCGCTCGGACAGGCCCGCCCCGAGGACATCGACATGGTCGTCGTCCGTGAGGGCACCGAGGGCCCGTACGCCGGCGCCGGCGGCGCGATGCGCCGCGGCACGCCGCAGGAGATCGCCACGCAGGAGTCCCTGAACACGGCCTACGGCGTCGAGCGCGTCGTGCGCTACGCCTTCGAGAAGGCCCTGGGCCGGCCGCGCCGCAAGCTGACGCTGGTCCACAAGACCAACGTGCTGACGTACGCGGGCGACCTGTGGGCGCGCACCGTCGACCGGCTCAGCCTGGAGTATCCCGAGGTCGAGACCGACTACTGCCACGTCGACGCGGCCTCCATGTTCTTCATCACGCAGCCGCAGCGGTTCGACGTGATCGTCACCGACAACCTGTTCGGCGACATCCTGACCGACATCGGCGCGGCGGTCGCCGGCGGCATCGGCCTGGCGGCCAGCGGCAACGTCAACCCGGCCCGCACGGCGCCGTCCATGTTCGAGCCCGTCCACGGCAGCGCGCCGGACATCGCGGGCCAGGGCAAGGCCGACCCGACCGCCACGATCCTGTCGGTCGCCATGCTCCTCGACCACCTCGGCCACGCCGAGGCGTCGGCCCGGGTCGAGCAGGCCGTGGCCGACGACCTGATCGAGCGCCAGGGCGCGTGGACGGCGCGCTCCACCCGTGAGATCGGCGACGACATCGCCGCCCGAGTAGCCGGCTGATCCCGGCCGCTCATCCCGACATCACGCGCATGGCGGCCCGGTATGGGCCGCCATGCGCTTTTTCATACCTGTCGAATGCCCTAGTTTTCCCTTAGCCGACTCGTCGCACAATTACTACGACGACGTAGAGAGAAGGACCTCGCATGACCACCCACCTCAGGTTCGACGTGCAGCTCAATCCGCAGGCCCGCAGTGCGGCCGAGCGCGAGCAGGTGCTGGCGAGCCCCGGCTTCGGTCAGGTCTTCACCGACCACATGATCTCCATCGACTGGAGCGAGGGGGAGGGCTGGCACGACGCGAAACTTCAGCCGTACGGTCCGCTCGTCCTTGACCCCGCCACGTCGGTGTTCCACTACGCCCAGGAGCTGTTCGAGGGGCTCAAGGCGTACCGGCAGCCGAACGGCTCGATCGTCGCCTTCCGGCCGTACGCGAACGCGGCGCGGTTCAACCTGTCGGCGCTGCGGATGGCGATGCCGGAGCTGCCCGAGGAGACGTTCGTCGAGTCGCTCGAACTCCTCGTGCAGACCGACCGCGACTGGGTGCCGACCGCCGAGGGTCACAGCCTCTACCTGCGCCCCTTCATGATCGCCACGCAGCCCGCCCTCGGGGTGAACCACCCCTCGCGGAACTACAAGTACATGGTGATCGCCTCGCCCGCCGCGTCGTACTTCACCGGCGGCCTCAAGCCGGTCTCGGTCTGGCTGTCCACGGAATACACCCGCGCGGCGCCCGGCGGCACCGGGTTCGCCAAGTGCGGCGGCAACTACGCGGCGGCGTTCGTGGCCCAGCGGCAGGCCGTCGAGGAGGGCTGCGACCAGGTCGTCTGGCTCGACGCCTTCGAGCACCGGTGGGTGGAGGAGATGGGCGGGATGAACCTGTTCTTCGTCTTCGGCGACCGTCTCGTCACCCCGGCGCTCACCGGGACGCTGCTGCCCGGCATCACCCGCGACTCGATCCTCAGCCTCGCCGGTGAGCTCGGATACACGGCGGAGGAGGGCAAGATCTCCATCGAGGAGTGGCAGGCGGGCTGCGAGTCCGGCGAGCTCACCGAGGTCTTCGCCTGCGGCACCGCCGCCGTGGTCACCCCCGTCGGCTCCGTCAAGGGCGTCGACCGGAGCTGGACCGTCGGCGACGGCACCCCCGGGCCGGTCACGATGAAGATCCGTGAGGAGCTCGTGGGCATCCAGTACGGCAGCCGCCCCGACGCCCACCACTGGATCCACAAGATCTGCTGAGGGTCCGGGCAGAGCCCGCGCTCGGGCAGGGGTTAGCCGGACGTGCCGGGGCAGGCCGTGCCCACCGCGAGGACGGACAGCGTCACCAGCCCTTCGAGCAGGCCGGCGCCCGCGCCGGCCCTGCCGTCGATCCTGCCGTCGGCCCTGAGCAGGGGCCGCTGGGCCGGGCACGGCGCCGGCTCCGCGGGAGCGGCGAGCCGGGGCGTGACGGGAGACGGCGTGGGCGTCGCGGTCACCGTGACGGTGACCGTGGGCACCGGAGTGGGCCTGGCGCCGGGCGTCTTCACCGGCGCGGGCGGTGCGGGGCTCACGGTCACACGCGGGCCGGCGATGGTCACGTGCTGGGTGATGTTGCACACCCGGGCGCGCCGGCACAGCGCGTTCTGCACGTTCGAGGAGCCGCCGGCGGTGTTGGTGGACGTGTGCTGGTAGCCGTGGTTGCGCGTGGCGCCGGCCACCGACAGCTTGTCTCCGGGCCGGTCCTGCGGATCCTTCCCCTGGGTGGTCGTGACGTTGCGCACCGCGCGATCGGCGCGGCCGTGCCCGTTGTCGGCGGCGGCCCCGAGCGGGGCGACGCCGGTGAAGAACGCGGTCGAAGCCGAAGTTCCGGCGAGAAGGAGACCGGCGATCCTGCCGGTGAGAAACGTCCCGCCGCCGCGCCGACAAGTCATTCGCCGCCCCCTGTTCGGATCAGACGCCTGGTTGCATCAGACGCTGCGTGATAAAGACGAGCCCCGGGCCAAAGCGATCCGCCAATGCGAATCGCTTCGCGAGCGTACTCACCGAGGGAGCGCCGATCGTGTGTCCCGCGCCTCTATGGCGGCTTATTACCCCATCATTGCCATACGTCCATCGAGATCCCGGGTTCAGTTCTTCCTGACGAGAGTGAGCCCGTCGGCGACGGTCAGGAGCACGCTCGTCACCCGGGAGTCGCGTGCGACGAGGTCGTTGAACTCCCGCATCGCGGGCACGTTGCCGCCGGCGGCGGGATCGGTGATGTCGCCGTGCTGGAGCGTGTTGTCGACGGCGATCAGGCCGCCGGACCTCAGCCGGGCCAGGACCTCCTCGTAGTAGACCGGGTAGCCCGCCTTGTCGGCGTCGATGAAGGCGAAGTCGAAGCTCTCGCCCGGCGGCATGGCCCGCAGCGTGTCCGCGGCCGGGCCGAGGCGCAGGTCGATGCGGTCGTCGACGCCCGCCTTCTCCCAGTAGCGGCGGGCCACCGCCGTCCACTCCTCGCTCACGTCGCAGGCGATCAGGCGCCCGTCGGCGGGCAGGCCCCTGGCGATGCAGATCGACGAGTAGCCGGTGAAGGTCCCGACCTCGACGGCGCTCCGGGCGCCGCTGAGCCGGACCAGCATGGTGAGCAGGGTGCCCTGCTCCGGGGCGATCTGCATGCTGATCCGGTCGCCCACCAGCCGGTGGGTCTCCATCACACTAGATCGTCGAACGCCCTGACCTGCGTGAACACTCTCCGACATCTCGTACTATGAGATCGATGTGCCAGAGGGTGACCGGCTGTGGCAGACTGCTCAGCACCATGTACTACGGTCTGCTCATTATCGGCAGGCGCGCCGGCTGAAGGACATCGCCGGCGCGCAGACCTCTCACGTCCGTGAGGGGTCTTTTTGTTTGGGCCGATAAGCGCGCGGCGAGACGCAACCCCGCGAAGGAGACACAGAGATGGCCGACGATCGTTTCCATGTGTACGACACGACGCTCCGCGACGGCGCCCAGCAGGAGGGGCTGAACCTCACGGTCGCCGACAAGCTGGCCATCGCACGTCACCTGGACGGCCTCGGCGTCGGCTTCATCGAGGGCGGCTGGCCGGGCGCGAACCCCAAGGACACCGAGTTCTTCCGGCGGGCTCAGACGGAGCTCGACCTGAAGCACGCGCAGCTCGCAGCGTTCGGCGCGACCCGCCGGGCGAACGTGAAGGCCGCCGACGACCCTCTGGTGGCCGCGCTGCGCGAATCCGGCGCGCCGATCGTGACGCTCGTGGCCAAGAGCCACGACCGCCACGTGGAACTGGCCCTCCGCACCACCCTGGAGGAGAACCTCGCGATGATCCGCGACACGGTCTCCCACCTGACCGCGGAGGGCCAGCGCGTCTTCCTCGACGCCGAGCACTTCTTCGACGGCTACCGCTCCAACCCCGCGTACGCGCTGGAGGTGCTGCGCACGGCCGCGGAGGCCGGGGCGTCGGTGGTCGCGCTGTGCGACACCAACGGCGGCATGCTGCCCGACGAGCTGGCCGACGTGGTGCACGAGGCGGCCGGCACCGGGGCCCGCATCGGCATCCACTGCCACGACGACACCGGCTGCGCGGTCGCCAACACGCTGGCCGCGGTGAAGGCCGGCGCCACGCACGTGCAGGGCTGCGCCAACGGCTACGGCGAGCGCTCCGGCAACGCCAACCTGTTCACGGTGGTGGCCAACCTCCAGCTCAAGCGGGGATTCGACCTCGTGCCGCCGCAGTCGCTGCGCGAGATGACCCGCATCGCCCACGCGATCACCGAGGTCACCAACGTCACGCCGAACTCCCACCAGCCGTACGTCGGGACGTCGGCCTTCGCCCACAAGGCGGGCCTGCACGCGTCGGCGATCAAGGTGGACCCGAACCTCTACCAGCACATCGACCCCGCCGAGGTCGGCAACGACATGCGCATGCTGGTCTCCGACATGGCCGGCCGCGCCTCGGTCGAGCTGAAGGGCCGCGAGCTGGGTTACGAGCTCACCGGTGAGCAGTCCAGGCGGCTGGTCGAGCGGGTCAAGGACCTGGAGGCCAGGGGGCACACGTTCGAGGCCGCCGACGCGTCGTTCGAGCTGCTGCTGCGCGACACGGTCGACGGCGAGCACCGGCGCTACTTCACGGTCGAGTCGTGGCGGGTGATCGTCGAGCGCCGCCCCGGCGGCGACGTGGTCAGCGAGGCGACCGTCAAGCTCCACGCGAAGGGCGAGCGGATCATCGCGACCGGTGAGGGGAACGGCCCGGTCAACGCGCTCGACAGGGCGGTGCGGCTGGCGCTGGAGAAGCTCTACCCTGAGCTGGCGGGGGTCGAGCTCATCGACTTCAAGGTCCGCATCCTGGAGGGCACGCACGGCACGGACGCGGTGACCCGCGTGCTGATCACCTCGAGCGACGCTACCGGCGAGTGGGCCACGGTCGGGGTGGGCGAGAACGTCATCGAGGCGTCCTGGCAGGCGCTGGAGCAGGCGGTGACGTACGGCCTGCTGCGGGCGGGACACAGCGCCTGACCAGCCGTGGAACCCCTCGGAGGGTGGTACGAGTGGTGCTCACGTTGCGCTCGTGGATGTTGTGGTTTTAGTGACATTTAGTCTAGTTGGTGCTTAGATAGGCGAAGCTCCTGAGGCGGTCTTCGCCACGATCGGCGACCCCGGCCGCGGTTCCAGCCTCAGCGCCCCGCTCTGGCTCAACGGAGGGTGAAGGCAAGAAGTATCTGCGCACCGAACCCTTGCTGTCGCGGCGCCTGCCGTCGGCTTCTGATCTTCTAATCGGAGGCGGCCGGTGCCGTGGGAGCCGAGCGACCGACTGTCACCATGACCAGCCACGTGACTGCGTGGAGTCCGAAAACTTTCGGCCCGCAGTCATCCCCCTCGCTGGTGCACCCGGAATGGGAGGGTCCTGTGATCACCTCGCCGTCTTACTATGACCAGATCGGCGGCGCACCAGTGGTGCGCGACGTCGTCGAGAGCTTCTACGAGCGCGTGCTCGGTGACGACGATCTGAAGCCGTACTTCACCGGTATCGACATGCCCAGGCTGAAGCGGCACATGGTCATGCTGCTGTGCTCGGTCCTCGGCGGCCCCGAGCCGTACGAGGGCCGTGACCTGGGCGAGGCCCACGCCGGTATGGGCATCACCTCGCAGCACTACGACAAGGTGGGCGAGCATCTTTTCGCGGTCCTGCAGGCAGGCGGCGTGGGTGAGGACATCCTGCGCGACGTCGGCCTCGTCCTCGGCAAGGTGAAGTCGTCCATCGTCGCCGAGCCCGTGGAAACGGCCGACTGAGTGGATACGCAGGCTCTCAAGGACAGCTGGCACCTTGTTTCCCGTTCGGGCGACCAGGTGCCGCTGTACTTCTACTCGGTTCTCTTCCTGATGAATCCGGACGTGCGGGACATGTTCCCGGTGTCGATGGCGCGCCAGCGCGACAAGCTCGTGGCCGCGCTGGGGAGGGTCATCAGCAACGTCGACCGGATCGAGGAGGTCGTCCCGGTCCTGCAGCAGCTCGGCCGCGACCACCGCAAGTTCGCGGTGACCGCGACGCACTACCCCGCCGTCGGCCAGGCGCTGCTCGCCACGCTCGAGCACTTCCTGGGCGATCGGTGGACCCCTCAGCTCGCGCACGACTGGACGCAGGCGTACAACCTGGTCGCCCAGGTGATGGTGGAGGCCGCCAACGACGCGTCGAAGACCTCCCCGCCCTGGTGGGAGGCCGAGATCGTCGGCCACGAGATGCGCACTCTGGGCATCGCCGTCATCCGTGCCCGGCTGAACTACCAGTATCCCTTCCGGCCGGGCCAGTCGGCGTCGATCTCCTACGCCATGCGCCCGCGCATCTGGCGGTTCTACTCGTTCGCCAACGCGCCGCGTCAGGACAACACCATCGACCTGCACGTCCGCATGGTCGACGGCGGCGTGCTCAGCTCCGCGCTCGTCATGGGCGCGCGGCGGGGCGACCTGCTCCGGGTGGGCGCGGCGGTGGGGGAACGGCTGACGCTCACCCCGGACGTCCAGGGCGACCTGCTCATGATCGCGGGCGGCACCGGCCTCGCGCCGCTCAAGGCACTCGTGGAGCAGATCGCCTACGAGGGCCCGACGCGCAGGGTGGACCTCGTCGTCGGCGCCCGGAACTCCAGGGAACTGTACGACTACGAGGCGCTGGCCAAGATGGCCGCCGAGCACCCCTGGCTCAACGTCGTGCCGGTCGTCTCCCACGACCCCTTCTATCGGGGCACCCGCGGCTACGCCGTGGACGTCGCGCTGCAGGGATGGCGTGGCCAGCACGTCTACGTCTGCGGCTCGGAGGAGATGGCGCAGGCCACCGTCGGACGGCTGCTGGACGCCGGCGTGCCCACCGAGCAGATCCACTTCGACGAGTTCACGAGCGACAAAGGTCGGGAGTCATGACGGCAGAGACGTCTTGGGGCAACCCCGCGGCCGAGCGCCAGCCCCTCACCCCGGATCGGGTACGCAAGCAGGAGTTCACGCGCACATCGCTCGGGCGCCGCGGCTACAGCGAGGACGAGGTGCGCTCGTTCCTCTACCGCGTGGCGGAGGACATGGCGGCCAGCGACAAGGAGAAGGCCGACCTGCGGGCGTACATCGACCGCATGAAGCAGTGGTACAAGGAACACGGCATGAACCCCGAGCAGGCCGCCGCGTCCCAGAGCCCGAACGTCGACGCCATCAACATCCTGTCCCGCGCCCAGCAGACCGCCGACGCGCAGATCGCGGAGGCGGAGGACTACGCGCGGCGCATCGTGAGCCAGGCCCGCCAGCAGTACGAGGAACTCCTGCTGGAGGCGCAGCGGCAGGCGGAGGAGGCGGCCAACCAGGCGGTCGGCGCCTACCGCGCCTCGGGCAACGGGCTGCAGAGCGCCGAGGCCGAGGAGCTGGAGCGCAGGATCGCCTACCTGCGTACGTTCGCGGACGTCACGCAGGTGCAGTTGCGGGCGGTCCTGGAGGGACTGGCCCACGAGGTCGACAAGCTCGGCCACGTGCCGGACCACGCCAAGCAACTCGCGGGCGGCTCCCTGGCGGGCGGCTCTCCGTCACCCTCGGTGTACGGATAACCGCCCGCCACCCTCCTGCCGGGGGAGGAGGTCTACGACAGAGTGCCGGAAGAGCTCGCGCGCAGCGTGACCGAACCGGCCGGGGTGTGAACGGTCAGAGTGCGTCCTGAGCAGCTGACCTCCGGCCGGTCGGTTCCGGGCACCACGACGGTCAGCAACGACTCCGCCACGGGCGAGACGATCACCGGAGCCGGCTCCTTGCGCATGTAGCCCGGCGAGATCCAGCCCTGGTAGGGCGAGGTCTGCCCGCGCACCACCCGCTGGCCGCCGGCGGGCTTGCACGACGGCATCGCGAGCTGGACGATCGACGCCTTCCACCCGCCGTCGCCCACCACGACCTGGCCGCCGGAGTCGGAGACGACCTTCAGCCCGGGATCGAGGTGCCACAGGTTCCGCAGCTTCCCGCCGCCGCTGTCGAGCACCGCCATCACGTCCTCGCGGTGGTTCACCAGCACCGACCGCTTGCGCGGCACGCCGTACGCCCTGTCGGTGAACGTGAACGTCTGCCGGTCCTTGTGCACGGATTTGGCGACCAGCGCCGTGGGGGTGTGCCCGCGGAACTTCCTGCCCACGAGGATCGGCACGTTGTGGGCCTCCGGGCTGAGCGTCCACCGCCGATAGGGGGTGTTCTCGTACGAGACGAAGCCCGCCTCGGTGAGGATCGAGCGGCCCTGGGCGTAGTAGGTCACGCCCATGTGGTCCTCGTGGCCGTGGAACTTCAGCGCCGGCCCGAAGCGGATCGAGTAGTAGGCCGACTTGGGGTCGTTCCAGGCGGTGCGGCCGAAGACGTATCCGGCGTCGAAGACCTGCACGGTCGAGTCGGCGTGGTCGAAGGCGGCCGGCTGGACGTCGGCGGGACCGTCGCCGATCGGCACCATGTAGCCGTTGGGCTGGGTGGCGGCGCTGATGTGCCGCGGCAGGCTCTCCCAGCGGGTGGCCAGCGCCGCGGGGACCTTCATCCTGCAGTCCTTGATCGTGTCGACCGCCACCCTGAGCCGGTCGTGCACGTAGATGGCGTAACGCGGCGCCTGCTCGCGCAGCGCGCCCTGCCCGTCGATGTCGAGCTTCATCGACTTCACCATGCGGCTCACCGCGAGGTTCTTCCACTTCGGGTTCCCGTAGCGGCAGCCGATGCGCAGCAGGCCGATGTCCTGGTCGAGCCCGTGGTTGTGGCCGAGCTCGTAGTTCTTGGGGTTCGACAGCAGCTTCGCGTGCAGGGCCAGGCTGTTCTTCAGCCAGTCGGCCTTCACGTACCTGCTCAGGCACACCAGGGCCGGGGCGCGCAGCGCGATCGGGTGCTCGGCCCAGGCGTACGGGCTGGTCGTGCGCCCGCCGTACGGGTTGTCCCCGACCCAGTCCTTGGCGATCTCCACGGCCCGGCCGAGGTAGTCCTCCTCGCCGGTCGCCTCGTAGTCGGCCACGAGCCGGCCCATCCACCGCAGCGACTGGAACACCATCTGCCAGGACCTGTTCTTGTACGGGTCCATACGCCAGTCGACGTCCTTGCCGACCGTGACCGCGGGCAGGCCGAGGAAGGACAGCTTGCCGCTCATGACGTCGCCGGAGGTGGGGGTGGCGGGCAGCCAGTCCCCCTGGCACTCCGGAGTGCGGTGCGGGGCCCGCGCCTGGGCGGGCGCGGCCATGGTGAGCGCGGTCAGCGGGAGAACGGCCACCAGGGAGAGGGCTGAGAGGCGGCGGAACACGCCGGATTCCTTCCGAGATCGAATGGGAGCCGCTCATGCTGTCCGAATTCTGGCGATCTGGTCAAGTCACTCTGGTTACAAGTGCACAACTGCTCACAAATGGCATGCCGGTCCCGGTCAGGCGCGGGCGGGCGCGGTGCTCTCCCAGATGCTCGGACGGGCGAGCGGGACTCCGGCCGCCACGGCGTCGATCCACTCGCCGGTGGTGGTCACCGCGGCGAAGTTCGACTGCATGACGACCAGGACGTTCTCGTGCACCTGCCGGGCGGACAGTGCTCCGGCGGCGTTCGCCAGCGGCACGGTCCCGGTGGCGTCGGACAGGAACTCGACCGCGAAGCCGAGATGGAAGGCGTCCCTGGCGGTCGACTCGTCGCAGTTCTGGGTCATGTAGCCCACGATCGCGACCGTGTCGATCCCGTCGAGTCTTCCGGCCAGGCCGGTCCCGTGGAAGGCCGACGCCTTGGTCTTGTCCACCAGGTGCGCGTACGGCCGGGCCGCGACCTCCTCGCGCAGTTCCCAGCCGTGCGAGCCCTCCGCGAACAGCGGTGAGGCGGCGGGGGCGGTGTGCCGCACCACGATCACCGGGATGCCGTGCCGCTCCGCGGCGTCCATCGCCCGCAGGATCGCCGCCAAGCTCTCCTCCCGGGGCGGATGGGCGATGGGCAGGTTGCCGGTGAAGTACTCGTTCTGGACGTCGATGACGATCAGTGCTCGGTTCATGGATACGAGGGTGGCGTGGCCGGCCGTACGGGTGTGAGAGCGGCCTCAGCCATCCACCGAGGGATTCCGGCCGAACGACTGGCGGTAGGCGGCGGGGGAGACGCCGACCAGCCGCCGGAAGTGCGGGCGCAGCGCGACCGCGGAGGCGAAGCCGCAGCGCCGGGCGACCTGCTCGACCGGCAGGTCGCCCGTCTCCAGCAGCCGCTGTGCGTGCAGCACCCGCTGGTGCAGCACCCAGCGGGCCGGGGAGGTGCCCGTGGCCTCCCGGAACCGCCGGTCGAACGTGCGGCGGCTCATGAGCGCGCGGGCCGCCAGCGCGTCCGCGCCGAGCGGCCGGTCGAGGTGGCGCACCGCCCAGTCCAGCGCCGCGCCCAGCGGGTCGTCCGCCGCGGGGCCGGGCACGGGATGCTCCACGAACTGGGCCTGGCCGCCCGCCCGATGGGGCGCGACGACCATCCGGCGGGCGATCGCGGTCGCCGCGTCCGCGCCGAACTCCCTGCGCACCAGGTGCAGGCACAGGTCGATGCCGCCCGCGCTGCCCGCGCTGGTCAGGATCCTGCCCTCGTCCACGTAGAGATCGTCCGCGCGCACCGACACGTCCGGGTGGAGGCGGGCGAGCAGCCCGGCGTACGCCCAGTGGGTGCTCGCGGCCCGGTTCCCCAGCAGCCCCGCGGCGGCCAGCACGAACGTGCCCAGGCACAGCCCCGCGACGATCGCGCCGTGCTCGTGGGCGGCCCGCAGCGCGTCCAGGGCGGGGGCGGGCGGCGGCTCGTCCGGCGGACGGCGGTAGGTCGGCACGATCACCAGGTCGGATCCCGCCACCGCGTCCAGCCCGTGGGGTGTGGCCAGGCGGACCCCGGCGTTCGTCCGCACCTCGGAGCCGCCGTCCCCGCCGATCACCCGCACGTCGAAGGGCGGCAGGCCGGGCCGGTCCTCCCCGAAGACCGAGATCGGCACGGCGGACTCGAACATCGGGGTCCGGTCGAACAGCACGACCGCCACCCGGTGGAACGTCATGGCCGGAATGCTATTGCGCGGCATGACGGAGCCCGTCTGTGGCCCGAATCGTGTGGGAAGTGGCCGTACGGCCGCTCGTGTCCGGGCCTCCCGCTCTGCCAGCCTGGGGCCATGCCAGCTCCGTTCTCAACGACGTTCCCCGAGACGCCCGCCGCGGCGGCCGCGCTCGCCGTCGCGACTCGCTTCTGCCCGCCCGCGCTGCTCAACCACTCGATCAGGTCCTACCTGTGGGGCGCCGGGTACGCCCGGGCGCACGGGATCGGCTTCGACGACGAGCTGTACTACGTGTCCTCCCTGCTCCACGACATCGGGCTGACCGAGACCTTCGACAGCCACACGGTGCCGTTCGAGGAGGCGGGTGGACGTCTCGCCTGGGTCTTCGGCATGTCCGCCGGATGGCCGGCCGACAGATCCGCGCGGGCCGAGGAGATCATCGTCGTCCACATGCGCGACCCGGTCGCCGCGTCCGAGGACCCGGAGTCGCACCTGCTGCAGGTGGCCACGTCGTGGGACGTGTCGGGACAACGGCCCGAGGAGTTTCCCGCTGACGCCCGGGCCTCCGTGCTCGCGCGGCATCCCCGGCTCGGGTTCCGCGCGGAGTTCCTCGCCGTCTTCGAGGAGCAGGCGCGGCGCAAGCCGGGCTGCTCGGCGGCCTGGGCCGTCACGGACGGCATCGGCGCCCGGATCGCCGCCAACCCGCTCGACACCTGAGCCGCCGACCGGCCCCGGGCGGTGCGTGACCGGGGCCGGCGCGTCTTCGACGGGTCCGGCTCAGCCCTCCTGCTTGGGGCCGATGCTCTCCACGACCTCGAACGTCCACAGCTCGGAGTCGGATGCGGCCGGGCCGCCTTGCCCGTGACCGTGACCGTGACCCTGCCCGTGTCCGTGGCCCTGAGCCTGGCCCTGCGCGGCGGCCTCGGCGGCGGCCCGCGCGTGTCCCGCCTGGAAGGCCCGGCTCTCCTGCCAGCGCCGGAAGTCCTCCTCGCTGCGCCAGCGGGTGTAGACGAGGTAACGGTCGCTGCCCTCCACCGGCCGCAGCAGCTCGAACCACTCGAACCCGTCGGCCGACTCCACCATCCCGGCCCGGTTGGCGAACCGCTTCTCCAGTTCGCGCCGCATCTCCTCGGGCACCGTCAGCACGTTGATCTTCACGACCGAAGGCACATCGACTCCCCGTACGCTTGACTCCCGCTGATACCAGACCACCTTACGTACGCCCACCCGGCGTCCCCCACTAGGCTCGTGACGTGCGTATCGCGAGGTTCTCGATGGGCGACCAGGTCGCCTTCGGCGTGGTGGAAGAGGACGGGCAGGTCATCGCCCGCGTCGGTGGCCACCCCTTCCACGGGGTGGAGTTCACCGGCGAGCGGTTCCCGGTGGCCGAGGTCCGCCTGGTCGCCCCCATGCTGCCCAGCAAGATCATCGCTATCGGCAAGAACTACGCCGACCACGCCAGGGAGATGGGCGGCGAGCCCCCGGCGGAGCCGGTCGTGTTCCTCAAGCCCAACACGACCGTGATCGGGCCGTCGGAGGCGATCGCCTACCCGGGGAAGCTGTCGGAGCGGGTCGACTACGAGGGCGAACTGGCCGTGGTGATCGGCCGGCTGTGCCGTGACGTGCCCGCCGAGCGCGCGGGCGAGGTCGTCTTCGGATACACCTGCGCCAACGACGTGACCGCACGCGACCTGCAGGCCAGGGACGGCCAGTGGACGAGGGCCAAGGGCTTCGACACCTTCTGCCCGCTCGGTCCCTGGATCGAGACCGAGCTCGACCCGGCCGACCTGGCGATCACCACCACGCTCAACGGTGAGGTCAGGCAGAGCGCCCGCACCTCCCTCCTGCTGCACGACGTCCCCGCGCTCATCGCGTACGTGAGCGCGGTCATGACCCTGCTGCCCGGCGACGTCATCCTGACCGGCACGCCCGCCGGGGTGGGCCCGATGTCCGTGGGCGACGAGGTCGGCGTCTCCATCGAAGGAATCGGAACTCTCACTAACCGGGTGATCTCACGTGACTAGGGTGCGCTTCGCCCCTTCGCCCACCGGCATGTTCCACGTCGGCGGCGCCCGCTCGGCGCTGTTCAACTGGGCGATCGCCGAGCAGTCCGGCGGCACGTTCGTGCTGCGCATCGAGGACACGGACGCGGCACGCAACCGGCCCGAGTGGACCGAGGGCATCATCTCGGCCCTCGCCTGGATCGGCATCAACGGCGACTCGCCGCACTTCGAGGGGCCCTACTTCCAGTCCGCCTACGAGCAGCAGCACCGCGAGGCCGCGGCCAAGCTGCTCAAGGACGGCAAGGCCTACCACTGCACCTGCACGCGCGACGACGTGAAGGCCAGGACCGGCTCGGAGCACCAGGGCTACGACGGCCACTGCCGCGACCGCGGCCTGACCGAGGGCGCCGTGCGGTTCCGTACGCCCGACGAGGGCGTGACGGTCGTGGACGACAAGGTCCGCGGGCGGGTGGAGTTCCCCAACTCGGCGATGGAGGACTTCGTCATCGTCCGCGGGGACGGCTCGCCGCTGTTCATCCTCGCCAACGTCGTGGACGACATGGAGATGCGCATCAGCCATGTCGTACGGGCCGAGGAGCACCTGTCGAACACGCCCAAGCAGCAACTGCTGTGGAAGGCGCTCGGCGCGGAGCCGCCGGTCTGGGCGCACGTGCCGGTGATCGTCAACGAGAAGCGGCAGAAGCTGTCCAAGCGCCGCGACAAGGTCGCCCTGGAGTCCTACCGCGACGAGGGCTACCTTGCCGAGGCGATGGTCAACTACCTCATGCTGCTCGGCTGGGGGCCCGGCGACGACCGCGAGATCATGCCGTGGTCGGAGATGATGCCGCTGTTCCGGCTGGAGGACGTGAACCAGGCGCCGGCGTTCTTCGACGAGAAGAAGCTGCGGGCCTTCAACGGGGAGTACATCCGGGCGCTGCCCCGCGAGGTGTTCGTCGCCCGCTGCGAGCCGTGGCTCGATCCGTCCTGGGACCGCTCGGTGTTCGACCGCGTGGCCGACCTGGTGCAGACCCGGGTCGCCGTGCTGTCGGAGGTCACCGCCAACGTCGACTTCCTGTTCCTCGACGAGCCCGTCTTCGACCAGGCGTCCTGGGACAAGGCGATGAAGGCGGGGGCGGCCGAGATCCTGGCCGGGTACGCCGAGCGACTGGAGACGGTCAGCTGGGACCCCGACTCGCTCAAGACGGCCCTGGAGGAGGTCGGCCTCGCCCACGGGCTCAAGCTCGGCAAGGCGCAGGCCCCCGTCCGCGTGGCGATCACCGGCCGGACCGTGGGCCTGCCGCTGTTCGAGTCGATCGAGGTGCTCGGCCGCGAGCGCTCGCTCGACCGGGTGCGCGCGGCCCTCGCCAGGCTGGCCTGAGCAGGCCGAGCGACAGCGCGGCGCCGGCGGCCATGGCCAGCCAGACTCCCGTGGTGCCCATCCGGGAGCCGAGCAGGAAAGCCAGAGGCAACTGGACGGCGAAGCCCGCCAGCGTGGCCGCGAGCAGGCCGGCGCCCCGCCCGCCGGCCTGCAGCGCGCCGCCGACGGCGATCAGCCCGCCGAAGGGCACGAGGTAGAGCGGCATGCAGCGCAGGAACCACACGGCCTCCGCGGCCACCGCGGGGTCGGCGGTGAACGGGCCCACGGCCGCCGGGGCGAGCGCGTTCAGCACGAGCGAGGCGGCCAGCCCCGCGGCCAGGCCGTACCGCAACGCCTGAACCGCGTGATCGCGCCGTGAAGACGGGTCGTCCGCCTCGCCGGCCCGCGAGGTGCGGATCATCGCCGCCTGGCGGAGGGCGTAGAAGGACATCACCCCGGCCATCATGATCTTCAGGCCGATGCCGTAGCCGGCGAGCGCGGCCACGCCGTGCCGGCCGACGATGCCGGCCAGCGCCATGCCCACCAGGGCGCGCGCGAGGAAGTCGCCGGACATGGGCAGCCCGGTGCGCAGGATCGCCGCCGCGTCCGCGCGGCCGGGCGAGACCTTCTCCGTCCCCCTCTCCTTGGGCAGCCGCCGGGCGAGCAGGAGGGCGGACACGGCCAGCGTGGCCAGGCGGGCCGCCACGGTCGCCAGCGCGGCTCCCCGGACGCCCAGGCCGAGCCCGTAGATCAGCAGCGGGTCCAGGCCGATCACCAGCGCGTTGCACAGCAGGGCGGTCCGCATCGGCGTCCGAGTGTCGCCGAGGCCCTTGAAGATCCCGTCGACGAGGTTCTGGGCGAAGAAGACGGGGATCCCGGCGAACGCCACCGCGTAGTAGCCCGCGGTCAGCCCCACCGTGACGGGGTCGTCGGTGAACAGGCGGGCGACCGGCTCGCGCAGCAGCACGCCGGGCACCGCCACGGCCAGGGCGAAGACGCCCAGCAGCAGCCAGGCCGTACGGACGACCGGGGTCAGCGGCGCGCGGCCGTCCCGCCGTCCGATCAGGACCGTCGTGCCCGTTCCGACACAGAGGATCACGCCGAGGGCGAGGTTCTCGGTCGTGGTCGCGACCGTGACCGCGGCGACGGCTTCGCTGCCGAGGCCGGACACCCACAGCGTGTCGATCAGGCCGACGGCGACGACGGCCGTCAGGAGTTCGACGTAGACGGGCAGGGCGAGCCTGGTCAGACTCATGCGTTCACCTCGAATCGAGCTATGTCGATTAGAGGTATAGCGATACGATGCCGCCGTGGCAAGCGGTGACCTGGCCTTGACGATCCTCGGTTTCCTCGACGAGGAGCCCATGCACGGATACGAGCTCAAGCAGCGGATCGCCGGGCTGAGCGGGCACGTCCGGCCGGTCAGCGACGGCGCGCTCTACCCGGCGATCGCCCGGATGGAGGCGGCCGGCCTCCTGGAGCGGCACGAGGAGGAGGGCTCCGGCGCCGCCCGGCGCCAGGTGCTCTCGATCACCGCGCGGGGCCGGGAGGAACTGCTCAGGCGGCTGCGCGAGCCGTCGGACGTCGAGATCAGCGACCAGGCGAGGTTCTTCACGTTGCTGGCGTTCCTGTCCCGGCTGCCCGACGCCGAGGACCAGGCGCGGGTGCTGCGCCGGCGCCTGGCCTTCCTGGAGACGCCGGCGAGCTTCTTCTACCGCGGCGGACGGCCCCTGAGGGCCGAGGAGACGCCCGATCCCTTCCGCCGCGGCATGATGCTCGTCGCCCGGGCCGTGACCGCCGCGGAGAAGGACTGGCTCAGGCAGGCCATCTCCGCGCTCACCCGGTCGTGATCGTCACAGCAGTCCGCGGCGGTCCAGCAGGGGCGTGATCTCCGGGTCGCGGCCGCGGAAGTCGCGGAACGCCGTCATCGAGTCGACGCTGCCGCCCCGCGACAGCAGGGCCCGGCGGAAGGTGTCGCCGTTCTCCCGGCGCAGCCCGCCGTTCTCGTTGAACCACTCGACGGTGTCGGCGTCGAGGACCTCGCTCCAGATGTAGGAGTAGTAGCCCGCGCTGTAGCCGCTCGCCCAGATGTGGGCGAAGTACGTGCTGCGGTATCGCGGCGGGACGGCCGGCAGGTCCACCCCGGCCTCTCGCAGCGCCCGCCTCTCGAACTCCTCCACGTCCTCCTCGCCGTCGTACGCCGTGTGCCACGCCCAGTCGAGCAGGGTGGCGGCCAGGTACTCCAGCGTGGCGAAGCCCTGGTTGAACTTCTGCGTCTCCAGCATCCGGTCGACGAGGTCCTGCGGCATCGGCTCGCCCGTCTCGTGGTGCCTGGCGTACTCGGCCAGGATCTCCGGATGGGTCGCCCACATCTCGTTCACCTGCGAGGGGTACTCGACGAAGTCGCGCGGCACGGCCGTGCCGGAGAACCGGGGGTAGCGCACGTCGGAGAACAACCCGTGCAGCGCGTGCCCGAACTCGTGGAACATCGTGTTGACCTCGTCGAACGTCATCAGGGTCGGCTCGCCCTTGACGATGTTGAGGTTGTTGACCACCACGGGCCTGGTGCCCTCCAGGCCCGACTGCCTCACCAGGCTGTTCATCCACGCCCCGCCCCGCTTGGAGGCCCTGGCGTGGAAGTCGCCGAGGAACAGGCCAAGCGGGGAGCCGTCCTCGTCGCGCACCTCGAAGACCCGCACCTCGGGGTGGTAGCCGTACAGGTCGGAGCGCTCGTGGAAGGTCACGCCGTACAGGCGCGACGCCGCGTTGAAGACGCCCTTCTCCAGCACGGTGTTCAGCTCGAAGTACGGCCGCATGCGCCGGCTGTCGATGTCGTAGCGGGCCTTGCGCACCTTCTCGGAGTAGAACGCCCAGTCCCACGGCTGGATCGGGTGGCCGGCGATCTCCTCCAGATCCGCCTGTTCCTTGCGCGCGTTGGCCACGGCGGGCGGCACGAGCCGGTCGAGCATCTCGGTGACCGCCCGGGTCGTGCCCGCCGTCTGGTCGGCCAGGACGTACTCCGCGTGGTTCTCGTAGCCCAGCAGCCGGGCGCGCTCCCGGCGCAGGACCGCGATCTCCTTGATCAGTTCGGCGTTCGCCGCGCCCCGCCCGACCGAGGCCCGGTGGATCCGCTCGCGCAGGGACCTGTTGGTCAGCTCGGCCAGGGTGGGCTGGCCGGTGGGCAGGACCAGCGTGATCAGATACTTGCCCTCCAGCCCGCGCTCCCTGGCCTGCTCGGCGAGTCCATGGATCGCGTCCTGCGACAGCCCGTCGAGCTCGGCCACGTCCTCGACCACCACCGCCCGCTCGTTGGTGTCGGCGAGCAGGTTCTGCTGGAACGCGGTCCCCAGGGCCGACAGCCGCTCGTTGATCTCCCTGAGCCTGGCCTGGTCCTGCGCGCCCAGCGTGGCGCCCGCACGGGTGAAGTCGGTGAGGTAGCGCTTCAGCAGCCACCGCTGCTCCTCGTCGGACGCCTCGACCGCCTGGATGCGCGCGAAGAGCTCGGCGTTGAGGTGGATCGCGTCGGCGTGCTTGGCGAGCTTCGGCGTGACGTCCTTCTGGATCTCCTGCACACCGGGCGTCGTGTCGGAGGACGCCTGGTTGAAGAACACCGCGGAGACCCGCTCGAGCAGGGCGCCGGACCTCTCCAGCGCCTCGATGGTGTTCTCGAAGGTCGGGGGCTCCGGGTTCTCGGCGATCGCCTCGACCTCGGCGATCTGCTCGGCCATGCCCTGCTCGAACGCCGGCGCGTAGTGCTCCTCCCTGATCTCCTGGAAGGGGGGCAGCCCGTAGGGAAGGGTGCTCGGGCTGAGGAAGGGGTTCGCGGCCGAGGTCATGGCTGGCGGCTCCTCACGTGGTGCTGGCGTTTCTCCCAGCCTCGCACAGGCGGACCCGGCCCTGCGCCCGGGAGGATCGGGCCCTTCGTACGGAGGGGATCGGACCCTTCGCGCGGGGGATCGGATCACGAGATCACGAGGCGCGCCGCAATCGTTTTGGTAGTGGGTCGCAAGCTGGGCTATTCTTTCGGAGTCGCAAGCGGGAGCCGCGAGGCCCCCGCGAGCAGATGGGGTATGGGGTAATTGGCAGCCCGACGGATTCTGGCTCCGTTAGTCTAGGTTCGAGTCCTGGTACCCCAGCTGGATCCCCCCAAGGGATTCTGCTGGAAACAGCGCAGTGCAAGGTCCCGTCGTCTAGTGGCCTAGGACGCCGCCCTCTCAAGGCGGTAACGGCGGTTCGAATCCGCTCGGGACTACTTCACTGCACTCGGCTCCGTCGTCTAGTGGCCTAGGACGCCGCCCTCTCAAGGCGGTAGCGCCGGTTCGAATCCGGTCGGGGCTACATCATCGAGAACCCTCGGCACTTCCCCGTGCCGGGGGTTCTCGCCGTTACGGGGCGCCGCGCCCTGCCCATGCCCGCTGCGCGGGTGCGACTCCGGCCCGGGCTACCGGGAACCCTCGGCACTTCCCCGTGCCGGGGGTTCTCGCCGTTACGGGGCGCCGCGCCGCGGCGACGCCGACGACGCCGGCCTGGAGATCGTCGCCGCGGACCTGACGGCCGACGACGGCTGGGCCGCCGCGGTGGCAGGGTGCGACGAGGTCCATCACGTCGCCTCGCCCATCCCGTTCGTCAGCCCGAGGACCCCGACGAGCTGATCGTCCCTGCCCGCGAGGGCACGCTGCGGGTGCTGCGCGCGACGCGGGCGCCCGGCGCGTCGTGCTCACCTCGTCCTTCGCCGCGGTCGGATACACGCCGAAGCCGGGGGCCGAGTTCACCGAGGCCGACTGGACCGACCCTGACACTCCGGGGCTGGCGCCCTACCCGCGTTCCAAGGCGATCGCCGAGCGGGCCGCGTGGGACCTGATGAAGCGCGACGGCGGCGGCACCGAGCTCGTCGTGGTCAACCCGACGTTCATCCTCGGGCCCACCCTGGGGCCGGGCCGGGCTCCTCGACGCAGCTGATCGAAGCGATGCTCGACGGGACGATGAGCGTCGCGCCCCGGCAGCGCTTCGGCGTCGTCGACGTGCGCGACGTGGCCGACCCGCACATCCGCGCCATGGCCGCGCCCGAGATCCTGGGCCGGTGGCTCGGCCCGCTCGCCGCGCGCGTTCCCACGCGGGAGGCGCCCGGGGACGAGCCGCCGCGACCGATCACCCATAACGACCGGGCCCGCGACGAGCTCGGATGGCGTCCGCGTCCCGCCGAGACGACGATCGTGCAGACGGCGGAGAGCCTGCTCGACCTGGGCCTGGTGACGACGCAGAGATGACGGTGGTGCCTACGACGATGCCTACGACGACTCCCGGCGCCGCGTCGCGTCGCGGCCGAGCACGTGCCGCAGGTAGGCGTCAGGCGTCTCCAGGAACCGCCGCCAGTGGTCCACCAAGCGGAGGTCCTTCCAGGCGACGGGGTGGATCCCATCGTCGTCCAGTTCGAGGACCTGCGCGCCCGGGAGGCCGGCCAGGATCGGCGAGTGCGTAGCGCAGATGATCTGCCCGCCCTCGCGGGCGACGCGGTCCATCAAAGCGACCAGGCGCAGACACGAGGTGAACGACAGCGCGGCTTCCGGCTCATCCATCAGGTAGAGGCCGGGCCCGGCGACCATGCGGTCCAGCACGGTGAAGAACCCCTCGCCGTGCGACTGCTCGGTCAGGTCCTCCTCCCAGAACCCGTGCAGGCCGGACACGTTCTGGCCCAGGTTGAACAGCGTCTCAGCGCGGAAGAAGAACGCCCGCCGCCTGGTACGCGGGCCACGGACGAGGCGCAGCCCCGCCGTGGTGAACTCGGCGCGCAGGGCCTGGCCGAGCGGCGTCGCTTCCCCCGTGGAGGCGTAGCGGGTGCCGGCCTTGCCTCCTTCGGCGTTGATGCCGCACACGTCGGCGACGGCTTCGACGAGCGTGGACTTCCCGGAGCCGTTCTCGCCGACGAGGAACGTCACGGGGGCGGTGAGGTCGAGCCCCGCCGTGAGGTGCCGGACGGCGGGAACGGTGAACGGCCACCGATCCGGATGAGGTGGCGGCACGGTCAGGCGGGTGATCAGCATGCTCAGCTCGCCGAGGGCGGCGCCAGGAGCCCGTGGCTGGTCATGCGGGTGCGGCCTCCTGCGAGGTGGGTCGGCACGTGTCACGGCCGGTGGTTCCCATCAGGGTCGCACAGCCGCTTGTCCGGGCCGCAGGACCCGTGGCGGGGACCGCTCGTGTCGGCCGGGCGGCGGTCGCGCGGGCCACCGGCCGCCTGGGACTGCTCACGAATGCTCTAGATGTGCTGGGCGTTGGCGTCGTCACAGGAGACGAGGAGCACGCCCTCGATCTCGGCCAGCCTGCTCGTGAGGTCCCCGATCGAGCCCGGGCCGTGGATCAGCAGGGTGACCGTGACCGTGCCGGTGTCCCGGCCCTGGCCGGCCTGCTCCAACGACAGTTCGTCGACCACGAAACGCAGGCCCGTGCACTCGGCCAGGGCCTGGCGCAGCACGCCCCGGCCGTCCAGGTAGGACAGGCGCAGCCGCGACTGCGCGTGCTTGGAACGGGGGAGCCGGGCGGCCAGCGGGGTGAGCCCCAGCATCACGACGAAGTTGCCCACCGTGGCCAGGACGGCGAGCAGCCACAGACCGGCTCCCGCGGCCATGCCGACCCCGGCGGTGAGCCACACGGCGGCGGCGGTGGTCAGCCCCTTGACCGCGTCGCGACGTACGAAGATCAGCCCGCCGCCGATGAAGCCGATGCCGGAGACGATCTGGGCCGCCACCCGCGACGGATCGAGCACCACGGAGTCGCCGAGGACGTCGGAGAAGCCGTACTTGGACACGAGCATGAACAGCGCGGCGCCGAACCCCACCAGGGTGTGGGTGCGCAGCCCGGCGCTCTTCTGCCGGATCTCCCGTTCCAGCCCGATGGCCGCCGACAGCACGAGCGCGATGGCGAGGTCGACGGCCGGCTGCCACCACGCCACAGGGCTCACCATGAGTGAGATCGGCGTCACGCGACCAGACTAAGTCCGCACGCCCGAGCCGGTCATCCTGCCGTGACCGCGGCGGCGGCGAGGCCGGGGCGGACGCCGCCGTCCCGGCCTCCACGAGCCGCTAGCTGCCCGACCGCGCCTTGAACAGCGCCCGCTTGGCGGCCTTGACCACCTGCTTGTCCGGGTGGGTCTCGCCGATGAGGTCGAGCAGTTCCTCGATGTGAGGGTGGCGGACCTTCCAGATCACGTCGAGCAGCCCGATGAGCGTCTGCGCCGGGCCGATGTCGTGCAGGCTGGACACGAACTCCGGCCGGCCGAGCCCGGCGGAGATCGTCCACATGTCGAGGATCAGCCAGTGGGTATCCGCCTGGGTCGGCTCCGGGGCGTCCTCGACGTCCATCTGGGTCAGGTGCGTCGCGGCGTACGGCCGCAGCGAGGGCTCCTTGAGCGCCTCCTGCCAGGCGGGAATCGCCGCCTCGCCCAGGGAGCCCACCAGGCTGGCGGCCTGGACCCGCACGAGGGCGTCCGCCTCCTCCTCGGCGGCGGCTTCGAGCAGCTCGGAGGCGGCCCGCGCGGGGTCGCGCAGGGCGAGCCAGGCGGCG
Source organism: Microbispora sp. NPDC046973 (assembly GCF_040644495.1). Taxonomy (NCBI): domain Bacteria; kingdom Bacillati; phylum Actinomycetota; class Actinomycetes; order Streptosporangiales; family Streptosporangiaceae; genus Microbispora; species Microbispora sp. NPDC046973. The sequence goes on from NZ_JBEYWQ010000015.1 coordinate 164,834, forward strand.
AACTCCTCGTCGGCCTCCTCCTCGGACATGTCGGCGCTGAACGACAGCAGGTCGAGCGCGGTCATGGCGTCGATCGCGGGCCGGGCGTCGATCTCGATGTCCTCGTCGTCCAGCAGGTGGACGAGGCCCTCCGTGCCGAGCGGCGTCAAGGCCACCGCCTCGCCCTCGACGGTGACCATGCCGTAGCCGGTCAGCCAGGCGAGCACGGAGGCGAGGGGGTCGCCGGCCGCGGCCCAGGCGTCGGCGCCCAGGTCGTCGTACTCCGCCGCGGCCTCGGCCAGCTCCTCGCGCAGCGAGGACACCGTCCGCGTGCCGCCGGCCAGCAGCACGCGGATCAGCAGCGCGCGGGTCAGGCCGGACAGGGCCAGCGTGAGGTCGTCGTCGTCCAGTTCCGGGTCGCCGTAGTCCAGCGAGTGAAGGCCGAGCATCCAGGCGTCCAGGACGTCGTCGTCGTCCTCGAAGGGCCAGGCGGCGGTGTCGGAGTCCACGCTGACCGTGTCGTCGCCGTCGGGGGCGAGGAACTCCAGGTCGATCGCGAGGTTCCACAGGTTCCAGATGTTGCGCGCGTCGGGCAGGCCGAGCGTGCGCACCGCCTCGTCCACCTCGGATTCGGTGAGCAGCGTCTCCTCGCCCACCTTGCGCCCGGTGCCGACCCACAGCGCCAGGTCGCGGGCCTGCGCGATGAGCGTCACCCGGCGGGCCGCCTCGGCCAGCTCGGTGTCGGGACGCAGCCGGATCGTGGGCAGGGCGCCGATCTCGTCGGCGAACGGCTCGAAGTCGCCGAGGCCCTCGTCGGCCTCGTCCTCGTCGAGTTCGTCCTCCTCCTCGTCCCAGTCGCGTTCGGCGATGGTGTCCTCCATCGCGTCCACGAAGTCGTCCTCGACCTCGTCCAGCTCCGCGAGCAGGGTCTCCAGGGACGCCGAGCCCGGCGAGAGCCGCCCGGTGGACGACAGGAACGTCAGATAGGCCCGGACGGCGGGGATCATGCCGTCCGCGGCGGCGTCGGGGTCCTCGACGACCTGGGGCATGCGCTCCAGCAGGACCGTGCGCAGGTCGCCGCGCTTCCACAGTCCGACGTCGTTGCGGGCGATCAGGCGATGCCACAGGGCGACGGGGCCCACGAGGTCGGGGTCGCTGCCGGGTGCGTTGTCCGGCGCCCAGAGGATGAATTCTTGGAGCAGGGGACGCAGTTCAGCGGCGGCTGCCTCGATGCGGTCTGTCACCCCGCCAGCCTAGGGCTATCGGGACACCGCTCTCCAATCAGTTCGCACGGCGCATGGCTTCGGTTATCCGCTCGGCGGCGGCGACGACGGGGGCGGCGTGCATCCTGCCGGGCGTACGGGTCAGCCGCTCTATGGGACCGGACACCGACACCGCGGCGATCACCTTGCCGCCGGCGCCGCGGATGGGCGCGGAGACGCTCGCCACGCCCTGCTCGCGCTCGCCGACGCTGTGCGCCCAGCCCCTCCTGCGTACGCTCGCGAGCGTGGCGGCGGTGAACTTCGCCCCCCGCAGGCCGCGGTGCAGCCGGTCGGGCTCCTCCCAGGCGAGCAGGATCTGCGCGGCGGACCCCGCGGTCATGGGCAGCGCGGAGCCGACCGGCACGGTGTCGCGCAATCCGCTGGCGCGCTCGGCGGCGGCCACGCATACCCGCTCGTCGCCCTGGCGCCGGTAAAGTTGAGCACTCTCCCCGGTGAGGTCGCGAAGCTGGGTGAGCACCGGGCCGGCGACGGCGAGCAGCCGGTCCTCGCCCGCGGCGGTGGACAGTTCCGACAGGCGGGGTCCGAGGATGAACCGGCCCTGCGTGTCGCGGGAGACGATGCGGTGGTGCTCCAGCGCGACGGCCAGCCGGTGGGCCGTCGGCCTGGCCAGGCCGGTCGCCTGGACGAGCTGTGCCAGGGAAGCGGGGCCCGCCTCCAGGGCGTTGAGTACGAGAACCGCCTTGTCGAGTACTCCGACCCCGCTAGAGTTGTCCATACCCCGATACTGCCGTCTCGCCATACGAGATGCAAACGCAATGTTGGGAATCAGCAGATACAGTGTCCATATCCCGATATTTCCGTCTCATCATGAGAGACACGACCGCGGGGGTCTGAACGCGAGGAGGCGTCACAACCATGGGTCGCACACTGGCTGAGAAAGTCTGGGAGCAGCACGTCGTACGCCGTGCCGAAGGCGAGCCCGACCTGCTCTACATCGACCTGCACCTCATCCACGAGGTGACCAGCCCGCAGGCCTTCGACGGCCTGCGCATGACCGGCCGCACCGTGCGCCGCCCCGACCTCACGATCGCCACCGAGGACCACAACGTCCCGACCGTGCTCGGGCCGATCTCCGACCCGGTGTCGCGCACGCAGGTCGAGACGCTGCGCAAGAACGCCGCGGAGTTCGGCGTCCGCCTGCACCCGATGGGCGACGCCGGACAGGGCGTGGTGCACATCATCGGCCCGCAGTTCGGCCTCACCCAGCCCGGCATGACGATCGTCTGCGGCGACTCGCACACCTCGACCCACGGGGCGTTCGGCGCCATCGCGTTCGGCATCGGGACCTCCGAGGTCGAGCACGTGCTGGCCACCCAGACGCTGCCCGCCTACCGGCCGAAGACGATGGCGATCGAGGTCAAGGGCGAGCTGCCGGTCGGCGTGACCGCCAAGGACCTGATCCTCGCGATCATCGCGAAGATCGGCACCGGCGGCGGCCAGGGCTACATCGTCGAGTACCGCGGCGAGGCCGTGCGCAAGCTCTCCATGGAGGGCCGCATGACCGTCTGCAACATGTCGATCGAGGCCGGCGCGCGCGCGGGCATGATCGCCCCCGACGAGACCACGTTCGAGTACCTGCGCGGCCGCCCCCACGCCCCCAGCGGCGAGGCCTGGGACCGGGCAGTCGAGTACTGGAAGACGCTGCGCACCGACGACGACGCCGAGTTCGACAAGGTCGTGGAGATCGACGCCTCGACCCTCACGCCGTTCGTCACGTGGGGCACCAACCCGGGCCAGGGCGCGCCGCTCGGCTCCGCCGTGCCGTCGCCCGAGCAGTTCGCCGACCCGGTCGAGCGGGCCGCCGCCGAGCGGGCGCTGGAGTACATGGGCCTGACCGCCGGCACGCCGCTGCACGACATCCAGGTGGACACCGTCTTCGTCGGCTCCTGCACCAACGGCCGCATCGAGGACCTGCGCGCCGCCGCCGAGATCCTGCGCGGCCGCAAGGTCGTCACCCGTACGCTGATCGTCCCGGGCTCCATGGGAGTCAAGAAGGCGGCCGAGGAGGAGGGCCTGCATGAGGTCTTCAAGGCGGCCGGCGCCGAGTGGCGCGAGGCCGGCTGCTCGATGTGCCTGGGCATGAACCCCGACACCCTGAAGCCGGGCGAGCGCAGCGCCTCGACCTCCAACCGCAACTTCGAGGGCCGCCAGGGCAAGGGCGGGCGCACCCACCTGGTCTCGCCGCAGGTGGCGGCCGCGACCGCGGTGACCGGCCGGCTGACCGCCCCCGCCGACCTCTAGTCCGCCCGCCTCAGTCCCAGGAAGAGATCATCATGGATGCCTTCACCACTCACACCGGCCGGGCCGTGCCGCTGCGCCGCAGCAACGTGGACACCGACCAGATCATCCCGGCGGTCTGGCTGAAGCAGGTCAGCCGTACGGGCTTCGAGAAGGGCCTGTTCGCCGCCTGGCGCGAGGACCCGTCCTTCGTGCTGAACGACCCGGCGTACGAGGGCGCGTCGATCCTGGTGTCCGGGCCCGACTTCGGCACCGGCTCCTCGCGCGAGCACGCCGTCTGGGCTCTGCAGCAGTACGGCTTCCGCGTCGTGATCGCCTCGCGGTTCGGCGACATCTTCCGCAACAACTCCACGAAGATGGGCCTGCTGCCGGTCGTCCTGCCCGAGGACGTGGTCGAGCGCCTGCAGGACGCGGCCGAGGCCGACCCGAAGACCGAGATCACCGTCGACCTGGTGGAACGCCAGGTGCGCTCGGGCGACCTGGTGGCCTCGTTCGAGATCGACGACTACACGCGCTGGCGGCTGATGGAGGGCCTCGACGACATCGGGCTGACCCTGCGTCACGCGGACGCCATCGAGGAGTACGAGAATGGACGGCAGCCATGGCTGCCGACGACCGTCTGAACGATCCTCAGACCGGAGATGAGCTGCTGGCGCGGCGACTGCGTGATGCGCATCGCCGCGTCAGAGCGTTAGCCTTACCACAGGAGGAGCAGGCCCGCCTGGCGCGACGGCTGCTTGCTATCTGTGACGTGGCAAAGCGGGACATAGCCCATGCGGCCGCCCGGCTGGACGCCTTCATCGCCTATCTGGACGGCACATTCGACACGCCGAGCAGGCGAAACATGCCCCACGGTGATTGAAGTCCCGCGACCTCGTCCCCTAATTTCAAGCGCGTAAGGGGGAGGAAACCGAAATGAACAAGAAAGAACTCGTCGACGCGATCACGGATCGTGTCGGCGACAAGAAGACGGCGACAGAAGCCGTCAACGCCGTCCTCGACGCCATCCAGGGCGCTGTCGCGAGCGGGGACAAGGTCTCGATCACCGGCTTCGGCGCTTTCGAGATGGTCCACAAGCCGGCCCGTACGGCCCGCAACCCTTCCACCGGGGATCCGATCAAGGTGGAGGAGAGCTGGGCGCCCAGGTTCCGCCCCGGGGCGGACTTCAAGGAGCAGGTCAACGCGGGTGGCAAGGCTGCCAAGAAGAAGTAGCCGGCCCCACCCCGCACCAGTGGACGGCGCTCGGAGCCCCCGGGCGCCGTTCGTCGTTTCCGGCCCGTGCCGCAGCCGCACCGAGCCGTGACGCACCTTCTTGACCTGCGCAAACGCGTGTAATCTTCACGTAAGCGAGTCGCGGGGCGCGTATGCGGGGGACCCGCCGACCGTGTGCGTACGGTTCAACCGGGGGAAGATGCAGTGCAAGCCGGCCGACAACAAGAGATCAGCCGCGTACCGATGGGCGTCTTCGACCAGACGCCGGGAGCAGTCCTGGTGACCCGGGGGGAAGACCATCGGTTGCTCTACACGAACGATGCCTTCCACGCGATGTTCGGGGACCGGCCGGTCGGGGTGCCGGTCCGGGAGGGCCTGCGTGACGTCCTCGGGCAGGACACCCTAGCCATGCTCGACGAGATCCGCGAGACAGGGGAGACCACGCGCCTCGACGAGGTCTGCGTGACCGTGGACCGGAGCGGCGGACCACACGAGCGCCACTTCCGGATGAGCCTTTCCGGGATTCCCCTCCAGGGCGGCGAGCGCGGACTGCTGGCGGTGATCCAGGAGGTCACGGAGCAGGTCGTCGCCACACGGCGGATTCGCGCCCTGACGAAGGAGCGGCACCGCCTCATGCGCCGTTACAAGAGCATGGTGTGGGCGGGCGCGCACATGGTGTGGGTGGCCGGTCCGCACGGCGAGGCCGAGGAGCCGAGCCAGAGCTGGCAGCGCATGTCGGGGCAGACATGGGAGGAGAGCCGCGGTTACGGGTGGCTGCAGGCCCTGCACCCCGAGGACCGCGAGCGGGCACTGGACGCCTGGGCCCGGGCCGCCGAACTGGCGAACCCGATCTGGGAGCAGGTCTTCCGCGTCGCCGGGTCGGACGGCGTCTACCGGCACATCCGCTTCCGGGCCGTACCCGTGTACGAGGACGGCGTCGTGGTGGAGTGGGTGGGTGCCTCCGCCGACGTCGAGCAGGAGTGGCAGGAGGAGCGCCGCCGCCGGCTGCTGGACCGAGCCGCGGCCGCGGCGACCGACATCACCAACCTGGAGGAGATGTGCCAGGCCATCGCCGACGTGATCGTGCCGGAGCTCGCCGACTCGTGTGACGTGTACCTGCGTCCCGAGTCGAGCGGTGGCTTCCCGCACGCGCCGATCGTCACCGAACGCATCGCCACCGCCGTCAGCGCCGGCTTGCCGAGGCTGCCGACGCGGCGCAAGGAGTATCACCTTCCGGATGGCCCGTTCGTGCGCGCGGTGCGGCGGCGCCGCCCGGTCCAGCTGTCCTTCCCTCCGGGCTCTCCTCCGTTTCCCTGCCCAGACACCGTCAGGACGTGGATGGCCGAGACCGGGTCGCACAACGTGACCCTCCTGCCCATCGTCGTCCAAGGCGAGGTGGCGGCCGTGGTCGTGATCGGCGCCTGCGGGGAACGGCCGCCGATCGCGCCGGACGACGTCGACCTGACGCGGGAGATGCTCGACCACGCCCACGACGCGATCAGCAAGGCTCTGCGCTTCCGCCGCACCCAGCGGGTGGCGCTGGCCCTGCAGCACAGCCTGCTCGCCGAGCCGCCCCACGTCCCCGGCCTTGAGCTCGCCGCGCGCTACCAGGCGAGCCCGACCGCCGCGGAGATCGGCGGAGACTGGTACGACGCGTTCCTGCTGTCCGGCGGCGCCCTCAAGCTGGTCATCGGCGACGTGGCCGGGCACGACCTGGCCGCCGCCGTGTCCATGAGCCAGGTCCGCAACATGCTGCGGGCGCTCGCCGTCGACCGCGACGAGTTCCCCGGCGACGTCCTGCGGCGGCTGAACAGCGCCCTGGAGACCCTGAACGGCGAGAGCACGGCCACCTGCGTCCTGGCCCGCCTGGAAAGGGACGACGAGGGCGGGTGGCGGCTGGCGTACTCGGTGGCCGGGCACCCACCGCCCTTGCTGGTGACCGGCGAGGGGGAGGGCCGATTCCTCCAGGACGCGGGCAACCCCCTTCTCGGCCTCAGCCACGACCAGCCGTGGATCAGCGCCGTGGAGCCGCTGCCGCCGCACAGCACCCTGCTGCTCTACACCGACGGCCTCGTCGAGCGGCGGGGAGAGGATCTCTGCGAAGGGCTGAAGCGGCTGCGGCGGTGCGCGGAGCCGCTCGCCCGCGAACCACTGGACCGGTTCTGCGACGAACTGCTCACCAGGATGCCGATGGCGGGAGAGGACGACGTCGCCATGATCGCGCTGCGGGTGCCGGCGGCAGGGCGCTGAGCCGGTGATCCTCACCCGCTCGACGTCCCAGCGAGTGGCCGGAGCACCGGGCGGTTTTTCGACACGGGTAGGTGTCAAGACGGCGGCGGCGGCTCCGACCAATGGGTGGAAGGGCCCGAGGGGGCTCGCGAGCCACGAGGAGAACGAGATGAAGTTTCTGATCAGCCTGCACATCAACCCGGCCGTGCTGGACGCGCTGACCGACGAGGAGAGGGCGGCGATCGGCGAGGGCCACGGCAGGTTCATGGAGGCGCTGAAGCAGTCCGGCGAGCTGATCACCACGCAGGCGTTGGTCGACCCGTCGCAGGCGGCGGTGGTGTCGGTGCGCGACGGCCGGCGGGTGGTCACCGACGGTCCCTTCCTGGAGTCCAAGGAGTATCTGGGCGGCTTCTACCTGCTCGACTGCGAGAACAAGGAGCGGGCGATCGAACTGGCGGCGCAGATCCCGGACGCCGCGATCGAGGGTCTCGGGATCGAGGTGCGGCAGGTCATGTTCGCCGACGGACAATTGGAGGCATGACAGCACCGATTGCCGAGGACCTGCTGCGCGAGCTCACGCCGCAGGTCCTCGGCGCGTTGGTACGCCGGCACGGCCAGTTCGAAGGCTGTGAGGACGCCGTGCAGGAGGCCGTCCTCGCCGCCGCCGTGCAGTGGCCGTCCGAGGGCGTGCCGGACAACCCGCGCGGCTGGCTGCTGACCGTCGCGTCCCGGCGGCTGATCGACCAGCTGCGCAGCGACCACGCGCGCCGCGAGCGGGAGTCGGCGACGGCCGCCGTCGAGGTGCCGCCGGAGGAGGTGCCGGACACCGACGACACGCTCGTCCTGCTGTTCCTGTGCTGTCATCCCACGCTGACGGCGGCCTCCCAGATCGCCCTGACGCTGCGGGCGGTCGGCGGCCTGACCACCGCCGAGATCGCCCGCGCGTTCCTGGTGCCCGAGGCCACGATGGCGGCCAGGATCAGCCGGGCCAAGCAGCGGATCAGGGCCGCCGGCAGCTCCTTCCGCCTGCCGGACGGCGCGGAGCTCCAGGAGCGGCTCCTGGTCGTCCTGCACGTGCTCTACCTGATCTTCAACGAGGGCTACACCGCCTCCTCAGGCAGCGCGCTGCACCGCGCCGACCTCGCGCACGAGGCGATCCGGCTGACCCGGATGGTGCACGCCCAGCTGCCCGAGGACGGCGAGGTGACCGGGCTGCTCGCGCTGATGCTGCTGACCCACGCCCGCAGGCAGGCCCGTACGACCCCGGCGGGCGACCTGGTGCCGCTCGACGAGCAGGACCGCACGAAGTGGGACCGCGGGCTCATCGAGGAGGGCGTCGAGCTGGTCAAGGCGTCGCTGGCCGGCCCGGCGCTGGGGCCTTACCAGCTGCAGGCCGCGATCGCCGCCACGCACGCCGACGCGGCCACGGCCGGGGAGACCGACTGGTCGCAGGTGCACGCCCTTTATCTGATCCTGGAACGGATCGCGCCCAACCCGATGGTCACCCTCAACCGGGCGATCGCGCTCGCCGAGATCGAGGGCCCGCGGGCCGGGCTGGCCCTGCTGTCCACCTTGGACGACGACGAGCGGATGGCCGGGCATCACCGGTTGCTGTCCGTGCGCGCGCATCTGCTGGAGAAGACCGGCGACACGGCCGGGGCGTACGAGCACTACCGGCGCGCCGCGAAGGCCACCGCCAGCATCGCCGAGCAGCGCTATCTGGAGTCCCGGGCCGGTCGGGTGAGGGCATAGGCTCCGCCCCCGACCCTCAGATCCCCAGCAGGTGCCGGAGGACCAGCAGCGCGATTTCCAGCCCCACCTGCAGGCCGAGCCCCGCCTCGGCGGAACCCACCAGCGCGAGGGCGAGAGGCATCAGGACGGGGAACAGGACACGGGCCGTCCGGCGCAGGATCTGCGGCAGCGCGAACGGAACGGAAATCGTGATCGTCATGACGGACCTCCTGTCTCGTGCCGGGCGTCCGGCACGGATGAGAACCCGTCACCTGGCGTGACAGCGGCCGGTGACCGCCTCGGCGACGCCGGAGCCGCGCGTCGTGCCGGGGAAGGTGACGGGACGGGCTGGTTGCGGACCACTGCCGGAAGTCATCCCGACCACCTCCTCACGGTCGCCCGCGGCGTCTGTCGATCTCGGACCCCTCGCGTAAGGGCCTTTCCAGTAGAACCCCGGCCCGCTGATCGGGTCAAACCCGCCCTGATGAGGGCGCGGTCAGGGAGGGGTGAGGGCGCGGTCAGGCGATGACCGGCGCGGCGGCGGAGCCGAACCCGCGCAGCAGGGTGTCCACGACCCGGGTCGCGAGGGCCTCGGCGTCCCCTCCCCCGGACGCTCCCTCGGCGGCGGCCTCGTGGATGAGGGCGTAGTAGACGCGGCGGGTCCAGTCGAGATCGGCGTCGGGACGCAGCACGCCCGCCTCGCGGGCCCGGCGGAACAGCCGGTCGCAGCCGTCGCGGACCTCGGCGTGCACGCGGGCGGCCTCGGGATGGGCGCCGTCGGCCGTACGGCCCATGGCGAACCACCAGTCCGTCTTCACGCGCAGGACGTTGGCGGTGACCTGGTAGAGCGCGACGAGGGGCGGGGTGCTGTCCGTGTGGGCCGATGCGACGGCCTCGGCGAACTGGCGGGCGGCCCAGCCGGTGAGCTCCTCCACCAGGGCCTCGCGGGTGGCGAAGCGGCGATGGACCGTCGTCCGGGCGACTCCCGCCGCCTGGGCGACCTGCTCCATGGTGGCCGCCGGGTTGGCGGCGAACACGCGCTCGGCCGCCTCGAGGATCGTCCGCACCGTCCGCTCCGAGTCGGCCCGGAGCGGACGTGTCCCCTGCTGCGAAGACCGCTGGGCTGTCGTCACCGTCACATGCTACCGAACGGCTCCGACTGTCTCCGTACTTGCAACATGAATGTAGCGAGTAATAGTGTTTCTGTGTCATCGGAGTTGCGCCTACTGCGTGAGGAGTTCGGTATGGACATGGGGCTGAAGGGACGTACGGCGCTGGTGACGGGTGCCAGCCGCGGCATCGGGCTGGCGACCGTCGCCGCGCTCGCCGCGGAGGGCGTCCGCGTGGTGGCGGCGGCGCGGAACGTCACCGCGGAGCTGAAGGAGACCGGCGCGATCGCCGTGCCGGTGGACCTCTCGACGCCCGAGGGCCCGGCGCACCTGGTCGAGCGCGCCGTCGCCGAGCTGGGGGAGGACCTCGACCTGCTGGTCAACAACGTGGGCGGCGGGGACCCCAGCGCGAACGCCGTCCGGGGATTCCTCGGCTTCGCCGACGACGAGTGGCTCACCTGGTTCGAGCTCAACTTCTTCGCCGCCGTCCGAACGACCCGCGCCGCGCTGCCCGGCGTCCTGCGCCGTCGCGGCGTGATCGTGAACATCTCCTCGAACGGCGCCCGCATGCCGCACGCGGGTCCGGTGCCGTACACCACGGCGAAGGCGGCGCTCACCGCGTTCGGCAAGGCCCTGGCGGAGGAGTTCGGGCCGCAGGGGGTGCGGGTGAACACGGTCTCGCCCGGTGCGGTGCGCACCGCGATGTGGGAGGCGCCCGACGGTTACGGCGCCGAGCTGGCGGCGGCGCTGGGGGTGCCGCACGAGCAGTTGCTGGCCGGGTTGCCGGCCCAGACGGGCATGACCACGGGACGGCTGGTCGAACCGGCGGAGGTGGCCTCCCTCGTGACCTACCTCGCCTCCCCGCACGCGGCGAGCGTCAACGGCGCGGACCTGGTGATCGACGGGGGAGCGATCAAGACGGTCTGAAGATCAGGGCGTCGGGAACGTGGAGAGCGTCACGTAGGTGACGCGGCCGTCCGTCATGACGAGGGCGACCCGCTGGCCGGGGCGCAGGTGCCGCAGCGGCCCGGCGTCGAACGCCTCACCCTCGAACGGGATCCGGGTGCCGTCGTCGAGGAAGACCCAGCCCGAGCGGGTCGCGGGGTCGAAAGTCTGCACCGTCGCCTGCACGCCGCAAGCCTACCGCCGCCCGCGGAAAATCCTTTGACCAGTAGATCTTCCCTCTGCCAGCATGTGCCGCCATGACCGAGGCGGCACCGAGGAGCCTGTGGCGCGCCCGTGACTTCCGGCGATACGCCGGTGCCGACGCGATCAGCAAGCTCGGCAGCGAGGTCTCCCTGGTCGCCCTGCCGCTCACGGCGGCGCTCACCCTCCACGCGAGCCCGTTCCAGGTGGGGCTGCTCACCGCCGCCACGATGGTGGCGTTCCTGCTGGCCGGCCTGCCCGCCGGAGCCTGGGTGGACCGGATGCGGCGCCGTCCCGTGCTGGTCGCCGCCGACGCGGTCCGCGCGCTGGCGCTGCTGTCGATCCCGGCCGCGGCCGTGCTCGGCGTGCTCGGCCTGCCCCAGCTGTACGCCGTGGCCCTGCTGGACGGGCTGTGCACGGTCTTCTTCGACGTCGCCCACCAGAGCTACCTCCCGTCCATCGTCGGCCGGGAGGACCTCGCCCGCGGGCATGGCGCGCTCGCCGCGAACCAGTCGCTCGCCCAGCTCGCGGGCCCGGGGATCGGCGGCTGGCTGGTGCAGGCGCTCACCGCCCCGATCGCGGTGGTCGCCGACGCCCTCAGCTACGCGGGATCCGCGCTGCTGCTCCTCGGCGTACGGGCGGACGAGAAGCCCGGCGAAAGGGACGTCCGAGGCGGAGGCCGGCTGTGGCCGGAGATCGCCGAAGGGCTCCTGTTCGTCGCCGGGCAGCCGGTCCTGCGCCGGGTGGCCGCCGTCGGGGCGCTGATGATGCTGTCGTTCGGCCTGTGGTCGGCCACGGTGCCGCTCTACCTCGTCCGCGAGGTCGGCACCAGCCCCGGCGCGTACGGGACGCTGCTGTCGGCCGGCGCGGTGGGCGGGGTGGCCGGCGCCTGGCTCGCCCCGCGGATCGCGGCCCGCCTGGGAACGGGCCGGGCCATGTACGCCGCGGCATGGGCGGCCACGGTCTGCACCGCCCCGCTCGCGCTGACGGCGGCGGGCCCCCGCCTGCTGATCCTTCCGGTGGCCCTGGCGGCCAGTGGGGTGGCGACCACCGTCTTCAGCGTGGCCCAGGGCGCCTACCGCCAGTCGATCTGCCCGCCGCACCTGCTCGGCCGCCTGAGCGCCACCATGCGGTTCCTGATGTGGGGCCCGATGCCGCTCGGCGGACTGCTGGCGGGCACGCTCGGCCAGCTCGCCGGGGTGCGTGTCGCGTTCTGGGCCGCCTGCGGGGCCTACACGCTCGCCCACCTGCCGGTCCTGCTCGCGCCGCGGATCCGCCAGGTCTCCTAGCTCTCCCCGTGCGTCTCCCCGTGCTCCTCGCCGGGGTCCGGCTCGCCGATGTACGAGGCGAGGCCGCGCAGGATGATCTCCAGGCCGAGCTCGAACCGGTAGTCGTTCGACTCGTCCATCATGATGTCGGCGAGCGCCACCAGGTTCGGGAACCGGTCGGGCGGCAGCGAGGCGAAGTATTCGTTGATCTCCTCGCGCAGCTTGTGCCACGAGGTGTGCGCCTCGCGGTAACGCTGCTGCCAGAGGCTCTCCTCCAGCGCGAACCCGTTGATGTACGTCGACAGCATGTCGCCGGAGATGGCCAGAACCCGCCGTGGCATCCCGGAGGCGCCGAGGACGGCCATCAGCCGCTCGACATAGGGGAGCAGCTCCGGCGTGAACGGGACGTGCCCCATCGCGAGCTTCGCCAGGTCGCGACGGCTCAGCAGCCGCTCACGCGCCCGGCGGGCGAAATCCCTGACCTGCTCCTGCCAGTGCTCGGGGTCCGGCTCGGGAATCTCGTAGCCCTCGAACATCCGGGTGTACATGAGCTGCAGCAGGTCGTCCTTGTCGCGTACGTGGACGTACAGCGCCGAGACGGCGACGCCGAGCTCGGCGGCCACCTGCCGCATGCTCAGCCGGTCGTAGCCCTCCCTGTCGAGGATCGTGAAGGCGGCGTCGACGATCCGCTCCCGGGTGAGGGGCACCCTGGCCGGCGTACGTCGCCTGGGCGGACGCTCCCACGGCGGTGTGGGCATGTCCGGCTGTGTCATGAAGGACCTCCCGCTGTTCCGCCCATGCTATGAACACCGCTCCGCGTTCACGAACACTGCTCTGCAAACGAGATATATCTTGTGCCTCGCGCAAACGAGATATATCGTGGTGAACATCGAACTTGGCGCTGAACACTGATCGGTGATAGAACAGCGCTCACTTTATTATGAACACTGTTCAGTCCCCTAGGGAGGGATGATGTCGGAACCCATCACGGCGACCGCGTCCGCGGCGCCGGCGACCGGGGCGCCGTACCGCTGGCGCTGGGCCGCTCTCTTCGTGATCCTCGCCGGGGAGGTCATGGACCTTCTCGACGCGATGGTCACCAACATCGCGGCGCCCGAGATGCGCGCCGACCTCGGCGGCTCCGAGGCCGTCATCCAATGGCTGGGCGCCGCCTACACGCTCTCGATGGCCGTGGGGCTGATCACCGGTGGGCGGCTCGGGGACATCTTCGGCCGCAGGCGCATGTTCCTGATCGGAGCCGCCGGATTCACCGTGGGTTCCCTGCTGTGCGCCGTCGCCCAGTCGCCCGAGATGCTGATCGGCGCCCGGGTGATCCAGGGCCTGTTCGGCTCGGTCATGCTCCCGCAGGGCCTCGGCATGATCAAGGAGATGTTCCCGCCCGCGGAGATGGGCAAGGCGTTCGGCATGTTCGGGCCGGTCATGGGGTTGTCGGCCGTCGGGGGCCCGATCCTCGCCGGCTGGCTCGTGACGGCCGACTTCTGGGGCACGAGCTGGCGGATGATCTTCTTCATCAACCTGCCGCTCGGTCTGGCCGCGTTGCTCGCCGGGATGCGCTTCCTGCCCGAGTCGCGGTCTGCGCAGCCGCCGCGGCTCGACCTGGCCGGGGTCGCGCTCGCGTCCGTGGGCGCCTTCCTGGTGATCTACCCGCTGGTGCAGGGCCGGGAGCACGACTGGCCCGCGTGGGCGTTCGTCATGCTCGCCGCCTCGGTGCTCGTGTTCGCCGTCTTCGGCTGGTTCCAGTCCCGCCGCAGTCGCGCGGGCGGCGACCCGCTGATCGTGCCGAGCCTGTTCCGCAAGCGTGCGTTCACCGGCGGCCTGTTCACCGGCATGGTGTTCTTCTCCGGCATGGCCGGGTTCATGCTGGCCTTCAACCTCTACTGCCAGCTGGGGCTCGGTTACTCGGCGCTCAAGGCGGGACTCGCGATGGTGCCCTGGTCGGGTGGCATGATCCTCGGATTCGGGCTCGCACAGGGCCTGCAGAAGTTCGGGCGCAGGCTGCTCCAGGGCGGCACCCTGGTCATGACGCTGGGCGTGCTCGGCGTCCTGCTCACGCTGAACATCGCGGGCACGCACGTCAGCCCCTGGCAGCTCACCCCCGCGCTGGTCGTCAGCGGTATCGGCATGGGCCTGCTGATGTCGCCCTTCTTCGACATCGTGCTCGCCGGCGTGGAGGAGCACGAGACGGGCTCGGCGTCCGGCACGCTGACGGCGGTGCAGCAGCTGGGCAACGCGTTCGGTGTGGCCCTGCTCGGCACGGTCTTCTTCGACCTGCTCGGCGACGTGCCCACCGCAGGGAGCTTCGACCAGGCCATGAAGATCACCCTCTGGGTGGTCGCCGGAATGCTCCTGCTCACCTTCGTCGTGGCCTTCCTCCTGCCCAAGCAGGCCCGCGAGAACGCGGAGGCGGCCCACTGACGCGACGTCACGGGTGACCGACCACGCCGGAGCGGGGGCCCGGCGTGGTCGCCTTTTTCCAGAGCCCAGCGCGAGCCGTCAGGGCCGAGGATCAAAGTCGCCGGGCAGTGCCGCAGAGGATCAAAGTCGCGGGCCGGTGCCGCCGAGGATCAGGGCCGCGACCTCGGCGGTCGCGGGGCCGACGCCCAGGGCCAGGGCGTCGCGCAGGTCCTCCACGGTGTCCACGTCCCTGCGCACGGACGCGATCCCCGGAGGGGTCAGCTCCTTGGCCCCGCGAGACAGGTGCCTGACCCGCGACTCGCCGCCGAACCCGGGACGGAAGGACACGCCCGGCCGCACGCCGTAGAAGGTGGTTCCCACCTCGGCGGCGTCGGGGACGAACGCCTGGTCGAACTCCAGCGCCGCCGCGAGCACCGTCTCCAGCTCCGCGGGCCGCAGGGCGGGCAGGTCGGCCTGCAGGGCGCCGACGGCGTCGTCGGGCGCGAGCCGTACGGCCTGCTCCGCCCCGGTCCGCAGGGCGGTGTTCAGCCCCCGGTCGGGATCGGCCACCACGTGGGCGCCGAGCGCGGCCAGCCGCCGCGCGGGCAGCGGGTCGGCCGTCACGACCACCACGCGCGCCACCAGCGGGCACCGCAGCGCCGCCGTCACGGTGTCGGAGGCCACCGCGACCGCCAGATCGGCCCGGTGCGGGCCGGCCGCCGCCGCGAGCCGCGTCTTGGCCCGGATCAGGGTCTTCACCGGGACCACTATTGACCATCGCGCGAGGTGCATGCCTGTAGCATCCCGCCTCGACATCGCGCATGGCCAACCGGGAGACTTGTCCCGGATCCCGGTGATTTGGAGACCCTGTGAGCCACCCCAGCGAGCCCTCGCCCGACCCGACCACTCCTGCCGCCACACCCGCGGCCCCCGCCCCCGCAACGGTGAGCCGGCGTGCCGGCCGGCCGCCGCGCTTCTGGGAGACGCTCGCGGTCGTCGTCGTCAAGCCGATCTCGCGGCTGTTCGTGAAGCGCCGGTGGCGCGGCGGGGAGCACATCCCGCGCAGCGGCGGACTGATCATCGCGGCCAACCACCTGTCGTGGTCCGACCCCGTGCTGCTCGCGCACTACCTGTACAACAACGGGCGGTGGCCGACGATCCTGGCCAAGGCGGGGATCTTCCGGATCCCCCTGCTGGGTCACGCCGTCGCCCAGCTCCAGGCCATCCCGGTCGAGCGGAACAGCACCGAGGCCACCAAGTCGCTCAAGACCGCGGAGGAGCGGCTGCGGAAGGGCGCCTGCATCCTGTTCTATCCCGAAGGCACGATCACCCGTGATCCCGAGCTGTGGCCGATGGTCGGCAAGACCGGCGTCGCCCGGCTGGCCCTCGCGACCGGCGTGCCGGTCATCCCGATCGCCCACTGGGGCGCCCAGGAGTTGCTGCCGTACGGGGAGAAGAAGCCCCGGCTGCTGCCCCGCAAGACCTTCCACGTGCTGACCGGGCCGCCCGTCGACCTGTCCAAGTACGCCGGGCAGCCCATGCGCGGCTCGGTCCTGCGCGACGCGACCGCGGACATCACGGCCGCCATCACCGACCTGCTCGCCGAGATTCGGGACGAGAAGGCGCCGGAGGTCCCTTATGACCCGAAGAACGCGGCCGGCGGCTGAGCGGAGCGTACGGTGAGGGAGGAGCGCGCGGAGCAAGAGGAGTGGTGCGGCCAGTGAGCAGGGCGGCTGTTTTCGGAACGGGCTCGTGGGGCACCACGTTCGCGATGATCCTCGCCGAGGCCGGCACCTCCACGACCCTGTGGGGCAGGCGGGCGGAGATCGTCGACGCGATCAACGAGACCCGGGAGAACCCCGAGTATCTGCCGGGGACGCGGCTGCCCGACACGATCCGCGCCACGACCGACCCCGCCGAGGCCATGGACGGCGCCGACTTCGTGGTCCTCGCGGTGCCGTCCCAGACGCTGCGCGCCAATCTCCAGGTGTGGAAGCCCCACATTCCGCCGGAGGCCGTGCTGGTCAGCCTGATGAAGGGCGTCGAGCTCGGCACCTGCAAGCGGATGAGCGAGGTCATCTGCGAGGTGGCCGAGGTGCCGGAGCGCCGGGTGGCCGTGGTCTCCGGGCCCAACCTGGTCCCCGAACTGGCCCAGCGGCAGCCCGCCGCGGCCGTCGTCGCCTGCTCCGACGAGGAGGTGGCCGCCCGGCTCCAGGAGGCGTGTCACCTGCCGTGGTTCCGGACCTACACGAACCCCGACGTGGTGGGCGTCGAACTCGGCGGCGCGGTCAAGAACGTCATCGCGCTGGCCGTCGGCGTCGCGGTCGGCATGGGCCTGGGCGACAACGTGCGGGCGACGCTCATGACGCGGGGGCTGGCCGAGATCGCCCGGCTGGGCGCGGTGCTCGGGGCGGACCAGCACACCTTCGCCGGCCTCGCCGGGATGGGCGACCTCGTCGCCACCTGCACCTCGCCGCTGTCGCGCAACCGCACCTTCGGGGAGAACCTGGGCCGCGGCATGACGATGGCCGAGGTCGTCGCCGCCACGAAGCAGACGGCCGAGGGGGTCAAGTCGTGCGAGTCGGTGCTCGAACTGGCCAGGAAGCACGACGTGGAGATGCCCATCACCGAGGTGGTCGTCGGCGTCGTTCACGACGGCATGACCCCCGGTGAGGCCGCCGTGCTGCTGATGTCGCGTACTCCCAAGCCGGAGCGCTACGGCGTCTGATCAGGGAATCGGACCTCCGCGACGCGCGCGGCTGACAAGCCGTTTTGCGCCCCGAACACGGTAGATTCGGGCATCATGAATGAGGATCGCGAGTCCCCGTCACGCGTGCGCGTGGCAGTCGTCTTCGGCGGCCGCAACTCCGAGCACGCCGTTTCCCTGATGGGCGCCGGCAGTGTGCTGGAGGCCATCGACCGGTCGAAGTACGACGTCATCCCCATCGGCATCGCCCAGGACGGGCGCTGGGTGCTGGCGTCGGGCAACCAGTCCTACGCGATCGAGTCCGGCCGCCTGCCCGTCGTGGACGACTCCGGCACGGCGCTCGCGCTCCCGGGAGACTCCGGCGCTCTCGTGGCCCTCGAATCCGGTGAGATCCCGCGCGCGCTCGGCCGGGTGGACGTCGTGTTCCCCATGCTGCACGGCCCGTTCGGCGAGGACGGGACGATCCAGGGCCTGCTGGAGATGGCCGGCGTCCGCTACGTGGGCTCGGGCGTGCTGGCCAGCGCGGTCGGCATGGACAAGGCGTACATGAAGCTCGTGCTGCGCGCCGCCGGGCTGCCGGTCGGCCCGTTCGTGGTCGTACGCGACCGCGACTGGCGGCTCGACCGCGGCCGGGTGCTCAAGGAGATCGAGGAACTGGGCTGGCCGGTGTTCGTCAAGCCGTCCAGGGCCGGGTCGTCGCAGGGCATCTCCAAGGCGCACGACCCCGAGTCGCTGGAGGCGGCGATCGAACTCGCCCGCGAGCACGACCCGAAGGTGCTGGTCGAGGCCGCCATCGTCGGCCGGGAGATCGAGTGCGCGGTGCTGGAGTCGCTCGGCGACGCCGCCCCCGAGGCGAGCGTCCCCGGCGAGGTGCTCGTCCGGGGCGACCGCGAGTTCTTCGACTTCGAGGCCAAGTACTACCCCGACCAGATGGAGCTCCAGGCACCGGCCGACATCCCGGACGAGGTGGCCGAGACACTGCGGTCCATGGCCGTGCGCGCGTTCGAGGCGCTCGGCTGCGAGGGCCTGTCGCGCGTCGACTTCTTCTACACGCCGTCCGGCGACCTGATCGTCAACGAGATCAACACCATGCCGGGCTTCACGTCGCTGTCGGTCGCGCCGCAGCTGTGGGCCGCCACCGGCCTGCCGTACGCCGGCCTGGTCGAGCGGCTGATCCAGCTCGCGCTGCGCCGGCCGGCGGGCCTGCGGTAGTCACTCCGGGATGCTCGACTTGATCGGCTCGGCCAGGTCGACCAGCACGGCCCCCGCCTGGTGCTCCTGCCCGATCGTCACCTCGACGTACGCGACCCGGTTGGTGGACGTGAACAGCGTGGGCCGGCGCGGGTCCTGGAACCAGCCGACGCCGTTGATGTCGGCGACCTCCGCGGTCGGCTCCATCGCGGCAGGCCGGGGCACGCCGCAGCGCAGGGCGATCTGGCCGTCTCCCCAGACGGCGACGTACGGCGAGGGCGGCTCGGAGCCGACCCGGTCGAGCCCGTCGAGCGTCTTCGGCAGCGCCGCGTCGAGCCTGCGGCAGGCCGCCGCCGCCTCGCCGGTCGGCGTGGGCGGCTCCACGTGGACGGTGGACGAGCAGCCCGCGAGCAGGGCGAGCGCCGCCAGGACCATGCCTGCCGGCGCGGCGCCGGCGCGTACGGGCCCCTTCGCCTCTCGCATCGTCTCCCCGGCTCGTGTTCCGCTCAGATGTGGACGATCGGACACGTCAGTGTACGGGTGATGCCGTGCACGGCCTGGATCTGGGCCACCACGAGCTTGCCGAGCTCGTCCACGTTGTTGGCCTGGGCGCGGACGATCACGTCGTAGGGGCCGGTGACATCCTCGGCCTGTGTCACCCCGGGGATGGAGGAGATCTCCTCGGCCACGTTGGCGGCCCTGCCGACCTCGGTCTGGATAAGGATGTAGGCCTGCACCATGACGCCCTCCGGGTAGAGATCAGTGCCGGAGCGTAACCGTACCTCGAATGCACTAGGGGTGTGCTATCACAGTCGGAGATCTCGGCGAATTCGGAGTAATTCAGCGGATATCAGGACGCCTTCCGCAGACTGCGGCCGTACTGCTGGGCCCCGGCGACGACGCCGCGGTCCTGAAGGCCCCCGACGGGCGGGTTGTCGTGAGCACGGACCTGCTGATCGAGGGTAGGCATTTCCGCCGCGACTGGTCGAGCGGCTACGACATCGGCCGTAAGGCGGCGGCACAGAATCTTTCCGACATCGTTGCCATGGGGGCCGATCCCACCGCCCTCGTGGTCGGCCTGGGGTTGCCCGCGGACGTCGGCGCCGACTGGGTGGACGCCCTGACCGACGGCTTCCGCGACGAGTGCGACCTGGTGGGGGCGACCGTGGCGGGCGGCGACATCGCCCGCTCGGAGACCGTCGTGCTCGGCGTGACCGCGCTGGGCGACCTCGGCGGCCGATCCCCGGTGACCCGGTCGGGCGCGCGTCCCGGCGACGTGGTCGCGGTGGCGGGCCGCCTCGGCCACGCCGCGGCGGGCCTGGCGCTGCTCGGTGCGGGAGCGACCGGTGATTCCCCGGATCTCGTGACCCTGCTGGAGGCGCACCGCCGTCCCCGGCCGCCGTACCCCTGTGGTCCGCGGGCCGCCCTGCTCGGCGCGACGGCGATGCTCGACGTCAGCGACGGCCTGCTGCAGGACCTCGGCCACGTCGCGGACGCGAGCGGCGTGGCCGTCGAACTGGACGCCGCCGCCCTGCCCGTGCCGCAGGCGTTGTCCGCGGCGGCGCGCGAACTCGGCGCGGACCCCCTGGAGTGGGTGCTGACCGGCGGCGACGACCACGCTCTGGCCGCGACGTTCCCTCCCGAGGTGCGGCTGCCGCCCGAATGGACGCTCATAGGGGCGGTCACCGAGGGGAGCGGAGTGCGAGTCGACGGACAGACCTGGACGAAAGGGGGATGGGATCACTTCCGTGCATGATGTGAAATTTGTGACATCGGCGTATTAGATCTGTTATTAAGTATGGCGGTCAGGCAACAGGAAGGACCGTCATGGGCCGTCACACGGCAGGACGCAAGGCACGAGAGGGTCAGCCCTCTCCGTCTCAGGACGACCCTTCGGGGAGGGGTGCCGCCCCGGACCACCTGGCCTTCCGTCCTCCGGCGACGCCGGGTGACAGCCCGCACACCCTTACCGGGATCGGCCACCCCGGGGCGCGCCCGAGCGGCGGGGACGCACCCTGGCCGGCGCCGCCTCCGGCGACGACCGGTGTGACAAGCGGCGATGCTGTGACAAGCGGTGGCGCTGTGACAACCGGCGGCGCCGTGCTGTGGCCCGTGCCGCCCTCGGAGGCGACGACCCGGATGTTCGCCGCCCTGTCGCCCGAGAGGCTGGAGTCCGAGAGCCTGGCATCGCCGGGGCGGCCGGCACCGTCCGAGCGTCTGGCGGCGTCCGGGGGCGCCGGGGACGGCGGCCTTCCCGGGCAGGACCGGGACGACCACGCGAAGCAGCCGAGACGCATGCGGCGGCTGGCGCTCGTGTCGGGGCTGTCGGTGCTGCTGGCCGTGGGGGTCACGACCGGCGGCGCACGGCTCATCGCCGGGCGGACCTCCCTGACCATGGAGCAGCCGACGACGGCCTGCCCGACCTCGGAGAACTGCGCCGCCTCTGGCGGGCCGTCCGGTGCGTCCGGCTCCGGCCAGGCCCTCGGCGAGACGCCCGCGCCCGGTGACTCGACCGGCGCTCCGACCGGCGACCCGGTCCGGGACGGCCGGGACCAGCCGGGCCAGGAGGACTCGGGCACGACCGGTTCCGAGCCGAAGGACACCGGGCGGGGCGGGTCGGCGGCTCCCCAGGCCACACCGGTTCCCACGGCGGCCTCGAAGGGCCGGGACCGCGACCACGCGTCCTCCCGCACGCGCACCCCGTCCACCGCCGCCCCGCGCGCGTCGGCCCACGCGTCTCCGCGGGTGGGCGATGGTCCCGCCGCCGTCACGGCCGCCCCGGACGACACGACGGGCCCCGTGTCCGACGACGCGACGCCCGGCGACACCGCGCTCGACGACGCCGAGAACACCGGGAACACCGGGAACAGCGGGGCCTCCGGGGACACCGCGGGCGGGGACCAGGTCGACACCGGCACGAACCGCGCGAACCGCACGAACCGCGCGAACACGGTGCGGGCGGAGTCCGCTCTCGCCGGCGGCGGTCCGGCGGTACGGGTGCGGTTCGAGGTGACAACCCGTGACGAGGCCGGGTACGCGGCCCGGATCACCGTACGCAACGAGGGGCCGGCCCTGCCCTCATGGACCATCCGGCTGGCCGTCGGCGGCCGGGTGACGGCGGTCGAGGGGGCGGACTGGCGGCAGCAGGGGGACACCCTGACCCTGAGCGCGCGGACCGCGCTGGACGAGGGCGGCGCGCTGACGCTCACCGTCCGCGCCGACGGCGCGTCGGCCGCACCCGCCGACTGCGCGCTCTCCGAGGGGCGATGCGAGGTGACCGGCCCCGGCGCGTCCCGGCGCGGCGACTGACCACCCGCACCGCATCCGCCCGGCCGGGGACGGGGCGTTTTCGGGGGAGTGGTGGGCGCTTTGGTTGGATGGGGCGCATGACCACCCCACCACGTGTCCTGACCATCGCGGGCTCGGACTCCGGCGGCGGCGCCGGCATCCAGGCCGACCTGAAGACCATGCTGGCCCTCGGCGTGCACGGCATGAGCGTCATCGCGGCCGTGACGGCGCAGAACTCACTGGGGGTGCAGGGCTACTGGGAACTGCCTCCCGAGGCGGTGCGGGCACAGCTCGACTCGGTCCTCGGCGACATCGGCGCCCAGGCGATCAAGACGGGCATGCTGGCGTCGTCCGTGCTGGTGGAGACCGTCGCGGAGGTGCTCGCGGGCGTGACCGCGCCCGTCGTCGTGGACCCGGTCGGCGTGTCCAAGCACGGCGACAGCCTGCTCGCGCCGGAGGCCGTGGAGACCGTCAAGAGGGTGCTGCTGCCGGCCGCGACCGTGGTCACCCCCAACCTGTGGGAGGTCGAGCAGCTCACGGGCGTCAAGGTCGAGGACGCCGACGACATGCCCCGCGCCGCCGAGGCCGTGCTGGCCCTCGGCCCGAAGTGGGCGCTGATCAAGGGCGGCCACCTCCCCGGAGAGCCGGTGGACCTGCTCACCGACGGGTCGAGCGCGTACCGCCTCACCGCAGAGCGGCACGACAACCGGCACACCCACGGCACCGGCTGCACGCTCGCCTCCGCGATCGCGTCCTACCTCGCTCTCGGCGAGGACGTGCCCGCCGCCGTACGGCAGGCCAAGGAGTACGTGACGGGCGCGATCGCGCACGGCTTCCCCCTGGGTGCGGGCATCGGCCCCGTGGACCACGGCTGGCGGATGCGGGCGGACGCCTGAGTCGTCAGCGGAAGTCGCCGGCGTGGTCGGCGGCCCATTCCCGGAACGTCCGTGCTGGCCTGCCCGTGATCTCTTCCACCGTCGAGGTGATCAGGTCGGAGCGGGGCCGTCGCGTGCCGGCCAGCAGTGCCTCGACCAGGGCGGGCGGCCTTCCGTCCGCGAGCATCCGCTCCCGCGCCACCTCCACGGGGACCTTCTCGAAGCGCAGCGGGCGGCCGATCGCCTCGCCGATCATGCGGACCTGGTCGGCCCTGCTCACCACCTGCGGCCCGGTCAGCACGTGCGTGGCGCCCACGTGCCCGTCGCCGGTCAGCACCCGTGCCGCCACGGCCGCCACGTCGGCCTGGTGGACCACCGCCGTGGGCGCGATGTCGGGGCCGCGTACGACACCGTCCCGCCGGATCTGCCCGGCCCATCCCAGAGCGTTCGACGCGATCGTGTCGGCCCGCAGGATGGTCCACTCCAGGCCCGACGCCGCGACGAGGCGCTCCATGTCGGCGTGGAGCCGGTTGATCGGATCGGTCTGCCGCTCGGCGTCCTCGTTCACGCCGGACGACGACAGGTAGACGAGGCGGCGGGCGGAGCCCGCGATCGGCGTGAGGACGGCCGGCGCGCCCTCGGAGGTGAGGAAGGGCCAGACCAGGAACACCGTCGTGATCCCGGTCAGCGCCTTTTCCAGGGTTCCCGGCTCGGACAGGTCTCCTGTCGCGATCTCCACGCCCTGCGGCAGGCGGGTCGTCAGGGCATCGCGGACGAACGCGCGCACCGGGACGCCGGCGGATACGAGCCGGGCCGCGACTTCCCGGCCGACGTTGCCGGTCGCGCCCGTCACGAGAATCTGGGCCATGACCGTGACCAACAGCACCGCGCGCCGGATATTCCGGTGCGCCCCCGCCGTCGCCGGTCACCGGAGAACACAAGAGCCCGCCACCGATCCGGTGACGGGCTCTCGAGGGAGTCAGACGGTCAGCGCGAGACCTTGCCCGCCTTGATGCAGGAGGTGCAGACGTTCATCCGCTTCGGCGTCCCGTTGACCACCGCGCGCACGGTCTGGATGTTGGGGTTCCAGCGGCGGCGGGTGCGGCGGTGCGAGTGGGAGATGTTGTTGCCGAAAATCGGCTTCTTGGCGCAGACGTCGCAGACGGAAGCCACGGTAATCGCTCCTTTGAATCAGTCGATCGGCCCGGCGCCGGTGCAGCGGCTCGTCCGAGCAATGCCGGGACAACCGGCTGGCCACACGAGGATATCCGATGTTCACCGGTGCATGCCAAACGGGACTCCGGCGAACGGGGATAGTCTCGTACCCGCCAACGGTAGCGCATCGAGGGGCGGGAGCGCGCGGAAGGAAGGTCGGCCGGATGCTCAAGGTGCTCGATCCCCCCGCGGTCCGCCGCTGGTCGCGCCACTGCGCGGCGGCCCTCGGCCGGGCTAGGGCGGAGATCGACGCGCTCAACGTGTTCCCCGTGCCCGACGGGGACACCGGCACGAACCTGCACCTCACGATCCTGTCGGCGGCCGAGGCGGTGGACGCGCTGCCCGGCGACGCGGGGGCGGACGCCACGTGGGAGGCCCTGACGCGCGGGGCCCTGCTCGGCGCGCGGGGCAACTCCGGGGTGATCGTGAGCCAGGCCGTCAGGGGCATGGGCGAGGTGCTCGGGCGGGCGCCGGGAGGCGGCGCCGACCTGCGCGACGGCCTCACGAGGGCGGCCGAGATGGCCAGGGCGGCGGTGGTCCGCCCGGTGGAGGGCACGGTGCTGAGCGTGCTGTCGGCCGCGGCGCACGCCGCGCGCGACGCGCCCGACGACCTGGGCGAGGTGGCCTGCCGGGCGGCGGACGAGGCGCGGCGGGCCCTGCGCCGTACGACGGGACAGCTCGGCGTGCTGTCCCGCAACGGCGTGGTGGACGCGGGCGCGGCCGGACTGGTGATCATGCTGGAGAGTCTGGCCGAGGTGGTGACCGAGGCGTACAGCGAGCGGCACGAGGTGCCCGCCCCGGCCGGGCGGATCGCGCCGGAGGAGCTCCGACGGCTGGACGCGGGCGGCCCCGGTTACGAGGTCATGTACCTCCTGGACGCCGGCGCGCACGCGGTGGACCGGCTGAGGGACGAGCTCGACGGGCTGGGGGACAGCCTGGTGGTCGTCGGCGGGGAGGGCCTGTGGAACGTCCACGTCCACGTGGACGACGCGGGCGCGGCGATCGAGGCCGGGCTGCGGGCGGGACGCCCCCATCGGATCAAGGTGACCTACCTCGGAGGACGGCCGCACGAGCCGGGCCCGGCGAGGGGCGTCGTCGCGGTCGCCGCCGGTGACGGCCTGGCCGCGCTGTTCCGGGAGGCGGGAGCGGTGGTCGTGCGGCGCGAGCCGGGCTCGGCCCCGGCGGCCGCGGCCCTGCTGCGGGCCGTCCGCGAGGCCGGGACCGAGGTCGCGGTGCTGCCCAACGACGCGGCCGTGTACGACGTCGCCGTGGCCGCGGCGGAGATGGCCAGGGAGGAGGGCGTGACGGTCAGCGTCCTGCCCACCCGGGCGTCGGTGCAGGGACTGGCCGCGCTGGCCGTGCACGATCCGCTGCGCCGCTTCGACGACGACATCGTGGCGATGACCGACGCCGCCGGGCACACCCGCCACGGGCACGTGTGGGTGGCCGACCGCGAGGCGATGACCAGCGCCGGGATCTGCCGCCCCGGCGACGTGCTCGGGGTGGTGGACGGCGAGGTCGCGCTGATCGGCGCGGACCTGGCCGCGACCGCGGTCGAGGTCGTCCGGCGCCTGGTCTCCGGCGGCAGCGAGCTGGTCACGCTCGTCACCGGCGCCGGCGCGGCCGAGGCGCTCCTGCACGCCGTACGCGACCATCTGGAGCGGGTCCGCCCGGACCTGGAGATCGTCGTGTACGAGGGCGGGCAGGGCGGCTATCCCCTTCTGATCGGCGTCGAGTAGCCGGATTGTCGGCCCGTACGGGTAGTAATTGGTGTCGTGACGAGCTTCGACGAGCCGCTCAAGAAGGTGGTCGGCAGGTCGGCCGCCCCGCTCGAGAGCGCGCTGGGCATCAGCACGGTCGGTGAACTGCTGCGCCACTATCCGCGGCGATACGCGCAGCGGGGGGAGCTGACCCCCATCGCGTCACTGGAGCACGACGAGCACGTCACCGTGGTCGCCAAGGTGTCGGCGGCCGTGCGCAGGCCGATGAAGAACCGGCAGGGCACCTGGCTCGACATCGAGGTGACCGACGGCAAGGAGAAGCTGCACCTGGCCTTCTTCGGCAAGGGCGCCTACGTCGCCGAGCAGCGGCTCACCCCGGGCACCGAGGCGATGTTCTCCGGCAAGGTCGGCGTCTTCGTCGGCGGGAGGACCAGGCGCGTCTCGCTCACCCACCCCGAGTACGAGTCGTTCGACGAGACGGAGGAGACGGCCGAGGAGTTCGCCTCCGCGCTGGTGCCGATCTACCCCTCCGCCCAGGGGCTGCCGAGCTGGAAGATCCGCCGGGCCGTGCGCACGGTGCTCGACGTGCTCAGCCTGGACGATCCGGTGCCCGCAGAGATGCGGGAGCGCCTGGGGCTGCTGCCGATCGAGGAGGCGCTGCGGCGGATCCACCGGCCCAAGAGCCAGGCGGACGTCGCCCGGTCGCACGACCGGCTGAAGTTCGACGAGGCGTTCGTCCTGCAGGCCGTCCTGGTGCGGCGGCGCATGGCCGCGTCCGCCTGGCTCGCCAGAGCCCGCCCGGGGCGCGACGACGGGCTGCTGCGCGAGTTCGACAAGCGGCTGCCGTTCCAGCTCACCGAGGGGCAGCGGCAGGTCGGCGAGGAGATCGCCGCCGACCTCGCGCGCGAGCACCCCATGCACCGGCTCCTGCAGGGCGAGGTCGGCGCGGGCAAGACGGTGGTCGCGCTGCGCGCGATGCTCCAGGTGGTCGACTCCGGCGGGCAGGCCGTGCTGCTCGCGCCCACCGAGGTCCTCGCCCAGCAGCACCACCGGTCGATCGTGAACATGCTGGGCGATCTCGCGGCCGGCGGGATGTTCGGCGGCACCGGGGTCGCGCTGCTGACCGGCTCGATGGGGGCCGCCGCGCGGCGCGGTGCGCTGCTCGACGCGGCCTCCGGCGCGGCCGGCATCGTGATCGGCACCCACGCGGTGCTGCAGGAGCACGTCCAGTTCGCCGACCTCGGGCTGGTCGTGGTGGACGAGCAGCACAGGTTCGGCGTCGAGCAGCGCGACGCGCTGCGCGAGAAGGGCGGCGGCGGACGTCCCCACGTGCTGGTCATGACGGCGACGCCGATCCCGCGGACGGTCGCGATGACCGTGTTCGGCGACCTGGAGGTCTCCACGCTGTCCCAGCTCCCGTCGGGCCGGGCCCCGATCACCACCCACGTGGTGCCCGCCGCGGAGAAGCCCCACTTCCTCGACCGCGCCTGGCAACGGGTGCGGGAGGAGGTCGGCCTGGGCCGCCAGGCGTACGTGGTGTGCCCGCGCATCGGCGACCAGGAGGGCGACGAGGGCGACCTGGCGAAGGACGACGACGAGCGCAGGCCGCCCCTGGCCGTGCTCGACGTCGCGCGCATGCTCGGGGAGGGGCCGCTGGCCGGCCTGCGGATCGAGGCGCTGCACGGCAAGCTCGCGCCCGAGGACAAGGACGCGGCGATGCGCGCCTTCGCCCGGGGCGAGATCGACGTCCTGGTCGCGACCACGGTCATCGAGGTCGGCGTCGACGTCCCCAACTCGTCGGTGATGGTCATCATGGACGCCGACCGCTTCGGCGTCTCCCAGCTCCACCAGTTGCGCGGCCGGGTGGGCCGGGGCGGCCTGCCCGGGCTGTGCCTGCTCGTGAGCGAGGCCCCGGAGGGCACCCAGGCGCGCCGCAGGCTCGACGCGGTGGCCGCGACGCTCGACGGGTTCGAGCTGTCCCGTGTCGACCTGGAGCAGCGCAGGGAGGGGGACGTGCTCGGCGCCGCCCAGTCGGGGCGCAGGTCCTCGCTCAAGTTGCTGCAGCTCCTGCGCGACGAGGACGTGATCGAGACCGCCCGCGCCGAGGCGACCGCCCTGCTGTCCGCCGATTCCGAGCTGTCGGCCCACCCGGCCCTGCGCGCCGAGATCGACACCATGGTCGCCGACGAACGCGCCGAGTTCCTCGAGAAGGCGTGACCGCCGGCGTGCGGGCGGGCAGGCGCCGGGCGGGAGTGTGCGGGCGGGAAATGTGAAACGGGCGCCGTGTGAACACGACGCCCGTTAACGACCCAGGGCCCAGCCTTGGGACGGCCTCCCCCCGAATGCCGTCCCCGGCTGGGCCCGCCCTCGGGTCAGGTGCCGAGGGCGCCGACGTGCGGAAGGGCTCACGACCACGCCGGCCGGCCTTCCCCTGGGTCACCGTGAAGGCCGCAGAACTCATGATGCGCATGTGGCGGACCCCGCGATACGGCTCTTACTCATTCGTCGCCGCCGCTTGCCCACTCTTGACCTCGTGCCCCTCCCGCCTTTCGGCCGCGGCACCGGCGATCTTCCAGTCCCTTCGCCCGCGTGCCGGGAAGGCCGTCACGGGCGGGACAATGAAGGCGTGACGCGGGTGATCGCAGGGACGGCGGGGGGACGCAGGCTGGCCGTCCCGCCGGGGAGATCGACCAGGCCGACGAGCGACCGCACCCGGGAGGGCCTGTTCGCCACCGTCGGCTCCACGCTCGGCCCGCTGGACGGGATCCGGGTCCTCGACCTGTACGCCGGGTCGGGCGCCGTGGGGCTCGAGGCGCTGAGCCGGGGAGCCGCCCACGCGCTGCTGGTGGAGTCGGACGGCAGGGCCGCACGCACGATCAGGGAGAACATCGCGTCGCTCGGGCTGCCCGGGGCGGCCCTGCGGGCCGACAAGGTCGAGCGGGTGGTCGGCCGGCCGTGCGAGGAGCCGTACGACTTCGTCTTCGCCGATCCGCCCTACGCCGTCTCCGACGAGGCGGTCTCCCGGGTGCTGACATCGCTGCGCGACAACGGCTGGCTGGCGGAGGGCGCGCTCGTGGCCGTGGAGCGGGAGTCGAGGGGTAAGGACCTGGTGTGGCCCGCGGGCTTCACGGAAGACAGGGTCCGTCGATACGGCGAAGCGGCCGTTTGGTACGGTCGCGCAGCCGGGAACCCGTGAATCTATGGGGGTGCGCCTTGCGTCGTGTCGTCTGCCCGGGGTCGTTCGATCCCGTGACCAACGGTCATCTGGACATCATCGGCCGGACGTCACGGCTGTATGACGAGGTCGTCGTGGCCGTGCTGATCAACATCGAGAAGCACAGCCTGTTCACCGTCGACGAGCGCATCGAGATGCTCCAGGCGGTGACGAAGGAGTACGGCAACGTCCGGGTCGAGAAGTTCCACGGCCTGCTGGTCGACTTCTGCAGGCAGCAGGGCATCCCGACCATCGTGAAGGGCCTGCGGGCGGTCAGCGACTTCGACTACGAGTTGCAGATGGCCCAGCTCAACTACCGGATGTCGGGTGTCGAGACGCTGTTCATGTCCACCAACCCGGAGTACTCGTTCCTGTCGTCCAGCAGGCTCAAGGAGATCGCCCGATACGGCGGGGACGTTTCGGGCCTGGTTCCCGACCTCGTCCACCAGCTGCTCGTGGAGCGGCTCAGAGGCTGAACGGGGGCTGGTATTCTTGCCTTTCAGCCTTGCACGACGGCGGTGATTCGCCATGCCTAACG
Source organism: Microbispora sp. NPDC046973 (assembly GCF_040644495.1). Lineage (NCBI taxonomy): Bacteria > Bacillati > Actinomycetota > Actinomycetes > Streptosporangiales > Streptosporangiaceae > Microbispora > Microbispora sp. NPDC046973. Next base: position 194,193 of record NZ_JBEYWQ010000015.1, read on the forward strand.
AGAGCAGGATGAGTCTGCACAGCCTCGATCCCCGAGCCCCCTGGGTGATCTCCACCCATGACCTGGGGCGCCGACCGGGATCGATGCGCACGCTCAGCCCGGTCCTCCCGGCACCGGCGGACCTCGCGGTCGGAATGATCGGCGTTCCCAAGGACGCCGACGTCGAGCTGGACATCCGGCTCGAGGCGGTGATGGAGGGCGTGCTCGTGACGGGCACCGCGCAGACTCCCCTGACGGGGGAGTGCTCGCGCTGCCTGGACCCGTTGACCTCGGAGATCGAGGTCGACTTCCAGGAGCTCTACTTCTACTCGGCGGAGGACGCCGGAGAGGACGATCTGCTCCTCGACGGCGAACTGCTCGATCTCGAGCCGGTATTCCGTGACGCGGTGGTGCTCGCACTGCCGCTCAGCCCGGTGTGCGGTGAGGACTGCCCCGGTCTGTGTGCGGAGTGCGGGATCAGGCTGGCGGAGGCCGGCCCTGACCACCGGCACGAAGCGATCGACGCCCGCTGGGCGGCGCTGCAGGGTTTGGTTGTGGAACAGGAAGACGATCAGGAGGGTTGACGTGGCCGTCCCCAAGCGGAAGATGTCGCGGAGCAACACCCGCGCCCGCAGGTCCCAGTGGAAGGCGGCGGCGGTCGCACTCGTGAGCTGCCCGCAGTGCCGCTCGCCCAAGCGCCCGCACGTGGCATGCCCGACCTGCGGCACCTACAACCGCCGTCAGGTCGTCGAGCCGTCGGCCTGATCGCACGGTAAGGGACGTCGGGACGCCGGCCGGATCGTCAAAGCGAGCCGGTCGGCGTTACCGTGCTTCAAAGGGTTACCGTGCTCCAAAGGAACGTGCGGTGGCGGTCGGACGGTACGCACCGACATGCACGCCCGCGGCCGTGGTGGACGCCGGGGCCATCGGCTCCCGGCGGACCGGCGTCCACCACGCCTTCGGGCCTTCGGCCGGTCCACCTGCCTCCCGTGCACGGCCCTGCCTGCACCTAGGAGTTGGGAGGATTTCATGGCCGCGCCGTCTGTAAAGCCCGTGCCCGTCGAGGTCGCGAGAGACGAGCTGTCCCAGATCCTGGATGTCCGGCTCAGCACCGGCATCCTCGAGCGGGCGCTGACGCACCGCTCGTACGCGTACGAGAACGGCGGGTTGCCGACGAACGAGCGCCTGGAGTTCCTGGGCGACTCGGTGCTGGGTCTCGTGGTGACGGACACGCTGTTCCGCAACCACCCGGACCTGCCGGAGGGCCAGCTCGCCAAGCTGCGCGCCGCCGTGGTCAACATGCGGGCGCTGGCCGACGTCGCCAGGACGCTCGACCTCGGCAAATACCTGCGGCTGGGCCGCGGCGAGGAGGGCACGGGCGGCCGGGACAAGTCGTCCATCCTGGCCGACACGCTGGAGGCCCTGATCGGCACCGTGTACGTCGACAAGGGACTCGACGAGGCGTTCCGCGTCGTCCACCTGCTGTTCGACCCGCTCATCACGCGGTCGGCCTCGCTCGGCGCCGGGCTCGACTGGAAGACGTCCCTGCAGGAGCTCACCGCCGCCGAGATGCTCGGCGTGCCGGAGTATCACGTGGACGAGAGCGGGCCCGACCACGCCAAGTCGTTCTCCGCGACCGTGCGCGTGGGCGGCAAGGAGTACGGCAAGGGCTCCGGGCGCAGCAAGAAGGAGGCCGAGCAGCAGGCCGCCGAGGCGGCCTGGACCGCGATCCGCGCGCTGCGCGACGCCCGCGAGGGCGCCGGTCCCGTACGCGCCTGAGCACGGGAGACGACGGCGCATGCCCGAACTGCCCGAGGTCGAGGTCGTCCGCAGGGGCCTGGAGAGCTGGGTCGCCGGCCGGACGGTGGCCGCGGCCGAGGTCCTGCACCCCAGGGCGGTCCGCCGCAACGTCGGCGATCTGCCCGCCCAGCTCAAGGGCCGCGCGCTGACGTCGGCCGAGCGGCGCGGCAAATACCTGTGGCTGCCCCTGCGGGACGCCGGCGAGGAGGAGCCCGGTGAGGCGCTGATCGCCCATCTCGGGATGAGCGGTCAGCTTCTCGTCGTGGACCCGCTGTCGCCGATCGAGAAGCACCTGCGCGTGCGCATGGGCTTCACCGACGGCGGCCTCGAGTTACGCTTCGTCGACCAGCGCACCTTCGGGCACCTCCTGGTGGCGCCCATGACCCTGGGGCGGGGGCGGCCGGTGCCCGAGCCGATCGCGCACATCGCCGCGGATCCGCTGGAGGAGGCCTTCGACGACGACGAGTTCGCCGTGCGGCTGCGGCTGCGCCGTACGGGGATCAAGCGGGCGCTGCTCGACCAGTCGCTGATCAGCGGGGTGGGCAACATCTACGCGGACGAGGCGTTGTGGCGCGCGCGCCTGCACTGGGCACGTCCGACGGAGACGCTGACCCGGCCGAAGATCGCCGAACTGCTGGCGGCCGTCCGCGCGGTCATGACCGAGGCGCTGGGGCAGGGCGGCACCTCCTTCGACAGCCTCTACGTCAACGTGAACGGCGAGAGCGGCTACTTCGACCGCTCGCTCGCGGTGTACGGCAGGCGGGACGAGCCCTGCCGCCGCTGCGGGACGCCCATCCGGCGGGAGGCGTTCATGAACCGGTCCTCCTACAGCTGCCCGAAGTGCCAGCCCCGTCCGAGGAACGCCCGCCCCTAGCGTCCATCCCGCCTATCCGCGCCCCCGGTGGATCCCGCCGGTCGCGGCACTGGCACCCCCCGCCTGCGGCGGCCGAAGTCGATCTGGATACTTGTAGGCGTGGTTCGGTTGACGGCATGGGTCCGGGGACGGGTGCAGGGTGTGGGGTTCCGCTGGTGGACCCGTGCCCGCGCACTCGAGCTCGGGCTCGTCGGGTGGGCCTCGAACCTGGCCGACGGGAGGGTCGAGGTCGTCGCCGAGGGCCCGAGGGAGTCGTGCGAGAGGCTCCTATCGTTGTTACGCACCGGAGACACGCCCGGCCATGTTGAGGGGGTGGTCGAGCGCTGGAGCGATGCGAAGAGAGGTATCGCCGGGTTTGTCGAGAGGTAGGGCTTCCCTCAAACCCCTCAAATCCGGTATATTTATCTAGCGAGAGTGCCCACCGGCACGTCTGTGCGGAGCGTTCAACTTGACCGTCTCCATTGCCGGTGCGACTCTTGAGAGGAACCACGCGCACCCCTCCCGCGGCATGAAGTGCGCGAACCAGTCTGGTCACTCAGCGTGGAGGACCCTTTACTATGGCGAAGGCTCTACTCGGCCACGTCGGCGGTCCTGACCCTCGGATGATCTCGGAAATGCGCCGTCTCCAGCAGCGCATCCGCGACCTCGAGGCAGAACTCACCCGGCTCCAGGCCCAGAACGACGCGCTCTCGGCGCAAACTCGTGACGAGGCCCTGGTCCGGCTGCAGGATCGCGAGCCGGCTCTCACCTGAGGTCCGGCAGGAACGGGAAAGGATTGTAGGGACGCCCCGCAAAGGCGTCCCTTGCCATTTCCGCCGTCGTTCCCCGGCAATTGATTCGGCGGCTAACCGATCATAAATAACGAGCCGTGAGCGGGATGGGCGAACCGTCCGGCTTGCGGTTACCCGTATTCATTCCCCAAGCGGTCCGCCGGTGCCTATCCCGCGTGCCCGGCCCTTGGGAGCTGTAGTCTTTCCCCCCGAACGCCAGGCGGCACCGAGGGGGGCGGACGTGTATCTGAAGACGCTCACCTTACGCGGCTTCAAGTCCTTCGCCTCGGCCACCACCCTCCGCTTCGAGCCGGGCATCACCGCCGTGGTGGGCCCCAACGGCTCCGGCAAGTCCAACGTCGTGGACGCCCTCGCGTGGGTGATGGGCGAGCACAGCGCCAAGTCGCTGCGCGGCGGAAAGATGGAGGACGTCATCTTCGCGGGCACCTCCAGCCGGCCGCCGCTCGGCCGGGCCGAGGTCACCCTGACGATCGACAACAGCGACGGCGCGCTCCCGATCGACTACACCGAGGTGACGATCAGCCGGCTGATGTTCCGGTCCGGCCAGAGCGAGTACGCCATCAACGGCGACACCTGCCGCCTGCTCGACATCCAGGAGCTGCTGTCCGACTCCGGCATCGGCCGGGAGATGCACGTCATCGTCGGCCAGGGCCAGCTCGACCAGGTGCTGCACGCCGGGCCGGAGGAGCGCCGGGCGTTCATCGAGGAGGCCGCGGGCGTACTCAAGCACCGCAAGCGCAAGGAGAAGGCCCTCCGCAAGCTCGACGCGATGCAGGCCAACCTGACCCGTGTCCAGGACCTCGTGGCCGAACTGCGCCGTCAGCTCAAACCATTGGGCCGGCAGGCCGAGATCGCCCGCAAGGCGGCCGTCATCCAGGCCGATCTGCGTGACGCGCGGCTGCGCCTGCTCGCCGACGACGTGATCACCCTCCGCGACACGCTGCAGCGTGAGGAGGCCGACGAGGCGGCCGTACAGGCGCGGCGCGCCCAGGTGGAGGCGGAGCTGGCCGAGGGCCAGCGGCGGGAGGCCGAGCTGGAGGCGGCCGAGAACGAGGCCCAGCCGCGCCTCAAGGCCGCCCAGGAGACCTTCTACCGCCTTTCCGCCCTGCGGGAGCGGCTGCGCGGCGTGGAGAGCCTCGCGGCCGAACGGCGGCGGCACGCCGCGGACGCCGCGTCCATCGAGCGGCGCGGGCGCGACCCGGAGGACCTGGAGCGCGAGGCCGCCGAGGTGCGGGAGCAGGAGCGGGTCCTGGCGGAGGAGCTGGACGAGGCGCGCGAGCGGCTCGAGGCCGCCGTCGAGGTCCGCGCCGAGGCCGAGGAGGCGCTGGCCGCCGAGGAGCGGCGCCTGACCGTCGCCGCCCGCACCGCGGCCGATCGCCGCGAGGCGCTCGCCCGGCTCCGCGGCCAGGTCGAGTCGGCCAGGAGCCGGGCCAGGGCCGCCGGAGACGAGATCGGCAGGCTCACCAAGGCCGTCGAGGACGCCGCCCGGCGCGCGGAGCAGGCCCAGGACGAGCTCGACGCGCAGGCGCTCGACGAGCCGCCCGCCGACCCCGAGCTCGCGGCCGAGCTGGAGGCCGCGCAGGAAGGCGTGGATCTCGCCCGCGCGGCGGTGGAGGAGGCCAGGGCCGTGGCCGAGCAGGCCGAGGCCGTCGTGGAGCGGGCGCGGGCCGAGCTGGCGGCGCCCAGGGACGCGCTGGCCGCCGCCAAGGCCGCCGTGAGCACGGCCCGAGCGGCCGACCAGGAGTCACAGCGCGCGGTCGCCGCTCTCCAGGCCCGGTGCGAGGCCCTGGAGATGAGCCTGGCCGGGGGAGCGGACGGGGCCGCCGCGCTGCTCGGCGCCGGCCTGCCCGGCCTGCTCGGCCCGATCGCCACGCTGCTCGCCGTACGTCCGGGGGCGGAGGCGGCCGTCGCGGCCGTGCTGGCCGTGGACGGCGTGGCCGTCGCCTCGCTCACCGCCGCCGTGGCCGCCGTCGAGCACCTGCGCGAGGCCGACGCCGGCCGCGCCGCCCTGCTGATCGCCGGCGACCGCCAGAGCGATGGTGACCGGAGCAGTGGTGGCCGGAGTGGCGCAGCGCGGCCGGAGGCGCCCGTCGCGGGCGCCGAATGGGCCGCCGACCTGGTGACCGTGCCGGACGAGCTGCGCCCCGCGGTGGAGGCGCTGCTGTCCGACGTGGTCGTGGTGCCCGACCTGCTCACCGCGCGCAAGGTCGTGGACGCCCACCCGGAGCTGCGGGCCGTCACGACGTCCGGCGACCTGCTCGGCGTCCACGCCGCGCACGGCGGCTCGGGCGGCGGCTCCTCCCTGCTGCAGATGCGCAGGGCCCTGGACGAGGCCGCCGCCGATCTCGCCACCGCCGGCGCCGACGCCGAACGGCACGCGGAGGCGCTGGCCGAGGCCGTATCCGCCGAGCGGGAGTGTCAGCTCGCCCTGGAGGCGGCGCAGGCGCGGGTCACGGAGGCGCAGAGCGGCGTGAGCGCCGCCCAGAGTGGCGTCAACGCCGCGCAGAACGGGCTGAACGCCGCGCAGGCCGGGCTCGACCGCCTGCGCGGCAGGCAGCGCGAGGCGGACCAGCGGGCCGCGGCGGCGGCCAAGCAGCTCGCCCGGCTGGAGGCCGCCGTCAAGGCCGCCCAGGACGAGGCGGCCCGGCTGAGCCGGTCCGTGGTGGACGCCCAGGAGGCGCGCGAGCAGGCCCAGGCCGCGGTCGTGGAGCTGGAGGAGCAGCTCGCCGAGGCGGAGTACGCCGCCGAGCTGGAGGCGGAGCCGACCACCGACACCCGCGACGAGCTGGCCGCCGCCTGCGGCGTCACCCGGCAGGCCGAGATGGAGGCCCGGCTGACGGTCCGTACGGCCGAGGAGCGGGTGCGGGGCATCGCGGGCCGGGCCGACGCGTTGCTGCGCGCGGCACAGCGCGAGCGGCAGGACCGCGCCCGGGCCGCGGCCGACCGGGAACGCCGCCGCAGGCAGGCGGAGGTCGCCGCGGCGGTGGCCGACGGCGCGCGTGCCGCCCTGAGCGCACTGGAGGGCTCGCTCGCGCGGGCCGCCGAGGAGCGTGACGAGGCCGAGCGGGCGCGCGGGCAGATCGACGCCGAGCTCAAGCAGGTGCGCCTGCGCGTACGGGAGCTCAGCTCCGAGCTGGACGCCCTGGTCAACCGGGTGCACGGCAGCGAGATGGCCAGGACCGAGCGGCGGCTGCGCCTGGAGCAGATGGAGCAGCGTGCCCTGGAGGAGTACGGCATCGAGCTCGAACCGCTGATCGCCGAATACGGGCCGGGCGTGCCGGTGCCCGGCGATCCGCCGGTGCCGTACGTCCGGGAGGAGCAGGAGAAGCGGGCCAGGACGGCCGAACGGCAGATGACCCAGCTCGGCAAGGTCAACCCGCTGGCGCTGGAGGAGTTCGCCGCGCTCGAGGAGCGGCACGCCTTCCTCACCTCGCAGCTCGAAGACCTCAAGAAGACCCGGCGCGACCTGCTGCTCGTGGTCAAGGAGGTCGACGACCGGGTCGAGCAGGTCTTCGCGGCGGCCTACGAGGACGTGGCGCGCGAGTTCCAGGGGATCTTCCAGCGGGTCTTCCCCGGCGGGGAGGGCCGCCTGCTGCTGACCGACCCGGAGGACATGCTGACGACCGGCGTCGAGGTCGAGGCCAGGCCGCCCGGCAAGAAGGTCAAGCGCCTGTCGCTGCTGTCCGGCGGCGAGCGGTCGCTGACGGCGGTCGCGTTCCTCATCTCGATCTTCAAGGCGCGCCCGTCGCCGTTCTACGTGATGGACGAGGTCGAGGCGGCGCTCGACGACACCAACACCCAGCGGCTGCTCACCCTGTTCGAGGAACTGAGACAGACCTCACAGCTCATCGTGATCACGCACCAGAAGCGCACGATGGAGATCGCCGACGCGCTGTACGGCGTGTCGATGCGCGGCGACGGCGTCACCCAGGTCGTCAGCCAGCGCCTCCGCGAGAAGGTCTGAGGAGAGCGCGTTTCCCGCTCACCATCGGGGCGCTCACACCCGCCGTCTTCCCTCGTCGCGCTTGGTCGCTTCGCTCCCGCGCGCTCCTCAGTCCAGATCGGCGGCGCGCCCCTCCGGATCGCTCGATTGAGTTGCCCTGGCCGGAGTAATCCGGGTGATCTGGGAAACTGCATGGTGTGGACGGTTACCTCGGCATCATCGTGATCGTGGCCATCGTCGCCATATTGGCGGTGGGTGGCCTGTGGCTGCTGTTCCGGCCGAAGGCGAAGGATCTGCCGCCCGCGCCGCCGGCCCCGCCCGAGCCGAAGGCTCCCCCTGTCGTGGAGGAGCCCGCGAAGACGGGGCTGGGCGAAGAGGACGGCGGCACGACGACCACACTGCCGCCGCCCGCCCCTCCGATCGAGGAGCTGATCAAGGCTCCCGAGATCGAGGTCCCGCCGCCCTCGGCCGGCCGGATGGTGCGGCTGCGCGGCAGGCTCGCCCGTTCGCAGAACGTCCTCGGCCGGGGCCTGCTCGAACTGCTGTCGCGTGACCGGCTCGACGACGAGGTCTGGGACGAGATCGAGGAGACTCTGATCACGGCCGACGTCGGCGTGGCCCCCACCCGTGCGATGGTGGAGGAACTGCGGACGAAGGTGAAGGTGCTCGGCACCCGCACCCCCGAGGAGGTGCGCAAGCTGCTGCGCGAGGAACTGCTCGCGCAGGTCGCGCCCGACCTCGACCGGACCCTGCACACTCAGCCGCACGGGGAGCGGCCGGCCGTCGTCCTCGTCGTCGGCGTCAACGGCACCGGCAAGACCACGACCTCGGGCAAGCTCGCCCGGGTCCTGGTCGGCGACGGCGGGAAGGTCGTGCTCGGCGCTGCCGACACCTTCCGCGCGGCGGCCACCGACCAGCTCCAGACGTGGGGTGACCGCGTCGGGGCGGGCGTCGTACGCGGCCCGGAGGGCGGCGACCCGGCGTCCGTGGCGTTCGACGCCGTGGCCAAGGGCATCGAGGACAAGGCGGACACCGTCATCATCGACACCGCGGGACGGCTGCACACCAAGACCGGCCTCATGGACGAGCTGGGCAAGGTCAAGCGGGTCATCGAGAAGAAGGCGGCGGTGGACGAGGTGCTCCTCGTCCTCGACGCGACCACCGGGCAGAACGGCATGCGCCAGGCGCAGGTCTTCGCCGAGGTCGTCAACGTCACCGGCATCGCGCTGACCAAGCTGGACGGCACGGCCAAGGGCGGCATCGTGATCTCGGTCCAGCGCGAGCTGGGCGTGCCGGTGAAGCTGGTCGGCCTCGGCGAGGGGCCGGACGACCTCGCGCCGTTCGACCCCGAGGTCTTCGTCGACGCCCTGCTCGGCGACTGAAACGCAGGCGGCGGCGGGCCGGGATCTCCCGGCCCGCCGGCGTCAGCCGCGGAGAAGGGCGCGCAGCTCTTCGAGGTGGGGGGCGATGTCGATGCCCTGCTTCGACAGCCAGCGTGGGTCGCCGTAGGTGTCGCGGTAGCGCTCGGCGCCGTCGCAGATCAGCGTGACCACGCTGCCGCGTTCTCCCCGCTCCCGCATCTCGCGGATGATCTGCACCGCCGCCGCGATGTTGGTGCCGGTCGAACCGCCGACCTCCCTGCGGGTGACCTCCCTGACCCAGTGCATGGCCGCGATCGACAGGGCGTCCGGCACCTGGGTCATCCGGTCGATGACCGTCGGCAGGAACGACGGCTCGACCCGCGGCCGGCCGATGCCCTCGATCCGCGACCCGGCGCCGCCGTGCTCCTCGCCCGAGGCCCAGGACGGGTAGAACGCCGAGCCCTCGGGGTCGGCCACGCACAGCCGGGTCTGGTGACGGCGGTAGCGGATGTAGCGGCCGATCGTCGCCGAGGTGCCGCCGGTGCCCGCGCCGACGACGATCCACGCGGGCTCGGGGTGCCGTTCGAGCGCCATCTGCTGGAAGATGCTCTCGGCGATGTTGTTGTTGCCCCGCCAGTCTGTCGCCCGCTCGGCGTAGGTGAACTGGTCCATGTAGTGCCCGCCGGTCTCGGCGGCGAGCCGGTGGGACTCGTCGTAGATCGCTCTCGGGTCGTCCACCAGATGGCACTTGCCGCCGTAGAACTCGATGATCTCCCGCTTCTCCGGCGAGGTGCTCGCCGGGATCACCGCGATGAACGGCAGGCCGAGCAGCCGGGCGAAGTACGCCTCGCTCACGGCGGTGGACCCGCTGGACGCCTCGATGATGGTGGTGGTGGGCCCGATCCAGCCGTTCGCCAGGCCGTAAAGGAAGAGGGACCGGGCGAGACGGTGCTTGAGTGAACCGGTCGGGTGCACCGACTCGTCTTTCAGATAGAGGTCGACACCCCAGTGCGAGGGGAGCGGGAACACATGCAGGTGAGTGTCGCAGCTTCGGTTGGCGTCGGCCTCGACGGCCTGGATGGCGTCGGCCACCCATGCCCTCGTGACCGGATCGTGCCGATCCAGGTGGTTCATGCCGTCACTCTGGCATGCCCCGCGGCATGAACACCAAAGAGCGGTTCACCGCTCCGACGGCCTGCGCTCGTCGCCGGTCAGTGAAATCTGCCACATTTTACTCCGGATTGAGGCTCCAGTGTTACGCTAACGAGACTTGTTCGGCTTGCGCGTGACCTGACCGCGTGGGCCTGGTCTCTACGGCGATGGCGCTGACCAGGCCGGACGACATTAACACCGTGCTTAGGCCCCAAACGGCACGATGTCCTTGGCACAACGATGAACGAGTGACCTCGCATGTGTTCCGGCCGGACGGGTAACGGGGGAGAAGTTCCGTAGGGGGAAGAGATGATCTCGACCGACGAGCAGCGGCAGGCATGGTTCGAGCGTGAGGTCGTGCCGGTGACGAGCCAGCTCTACGCGTCCGCCATGCGTCTGACGCGCAACCCCGCCGACGCCGAGGACCTGGTCCAGGAGACCGTAGCGAAGGCGTTCACGTCTTACCACCAGTTCCGCGAGGGCACGAACCTCAAGGCGTGGCTGCACCGCATCCTCACCAACAACTTCATCAACGACTACCGGAAGAAGCAGCGCTCGCCCAAGCTGTCGGCCGCCGAGGAGATCGAGGACTGGCAACTGGCCGCGGCCGAGTCGCACATGTCGACCGGGCTGCGCTCGGCCGAGACCGAGGCGCTCGACCAGATCCCGGACAGCGTCGTGATGAACGCCCTGCGGGCCCTGCCGGAGGACTTCCGGGTGGCCGTCTATCTGGCCGACGTCGAGGGCTTCGCGTACAAGGAGATCGCCGACCGGATGGGCACCCCGATCGGCACCGTCATGTCCAGGCTCCACCGGGGCCGCCGCCAGCTCCGCGGGATGCTGGAGGACTACGCCCGCGAGGAGGGCGTCGTACGCGTCCCCGAGCAGGTGTGCGCGGCCTGAGCGGTGCCTGACGGGCCCGTGAGGAGCGCCGGGACGCCCCGCGGGCCCTCTGCCGGAACGTGGTCCCGCGGGCCCTCGGCGGGGACGCGCTCGGGGGCGCTCGCGGGTGTGGTTCAGGCGGCGGCGATGAGGGCGATCGCGCCGAGCGCGAAGCCGACGCCGGTGATCTGGACGGGGCTCAGCCGCTCGCCCAGGACGTAACGCGCGAGCAGCAGCGTGCTCGCCGGATAGAGCGACACCAGGACGGCCACCAGGGTGAGCATCCCCCGCTGTGCCGCGAAGAGATAGAGCACGTTGGCGGCCATGTCGAGCACCCCGGCCGTGATCGTCACCGTGAGGCTGCCGGGCACCGGGCGCAGGCCCCTGCGGGTCGCGAGGGCCAGCAGCGCGACCAGCGTGATCGACGCGATCCTCGCCCCCAGCAGCGGCCACGTGCCGGAGTCGGCCGGGGCCAGCTTGAGCAGCACGAAGAACCCGCCGAAACCCGCGCCGGACACCAGGGCGGCGAGGATGGGCCCCGCCTTCGGGCCGCTCGCCCCGCCGTTCGGCTCGCGGCTGACCAGCAGGACGGCGAACAGGCCGAGCACGACGCCCACGAGCGCCGGGGCGGACGGCCGGTCGCCGGTGAGGAGGCCGAACACCACGGGGACGGCCATCGCGGTCGTGGCCGTGGTCGGGGCGATCACGGACATCATGCCGGTGGCCAGGCCGCGGTAGAACAGCACGATGCCGAAGGCGCCGGCGATCCCGGAGGCCATCCCCCAGGCCAGCGCGGCCGTGCTCGCGTGGCCCGGCAGCATCGGGAGCAGGGCGGCGACCAGCAGCAGGCCGCCGAGCTGGGACAGCACGACGACGGCCAGCACCTTCGACCGTCTGGTGGCGAGGCCGCCGAAGAAGTCGGCGGTGCCGAAGATCACCGCGCATGCCGTAGCGAGCGCCACCGCCGTCACAGATCCCCCAAGAGATTGCATCGATAGTGCAATGGATTGTAGTAGGAGATCACTACGCTGTACTCATGCCGGATCCTGCGACGATCACCGCGGCCATCGCCGCGAACGTACGGGGCCAGCGGGCCCACCGGGGGATGACCCTCGACGAGCTCGCGGCCAGGTCGAACGTGAGCCGCGGCATGCTCATTCAGATCGAGCAGGGCCGCACCAACCCGAGCGTCAACACGCTCACGCGGATCGCCGACGCGCTGGGCGTGACCCTCGCGCGGCTCGTGGAGGTCGCCGACACCCCGGTCGTCCGGATCGTGCACGAGTCCGAGGTGGTGACGTTCCGGCATCCCGGGGGAGGGTCGGCCCGCCTGCTCGTGGGGACGGACGCGCCCGCGATCCTGGAGCTGTGGGACTGGCGGCTCGGTCCGGGCGAGCACCACGACGGCGACGCGCACCCCGCCGGCACCCGCGAGATGCTCACCGTGCTGGAGGGACGGCTCACGCTGACCGTGTACGGCAGGAGCCATGTCGTGGGGTCCGGCGACGCGGTCGTGTTCAGCGCCGACCGGCCGCACCGGTACGCCAACGAGCACGACGAGCCGCTGCGGTTCGTGATGGTGGTCACCGAGCCACCCGAGCCGCCGGACCTCCGAGAACCCGCACATGACTGACGAGTAAGGGCTGCGTGGTGACTCTTAGTAGCCGATGATTACAGAATGAATCCGCAAGCGCCGCTCCAAGGTTGGGTACATCCCTTTTTGTGCGTGTCTGCTGTGCAGGGGGCGGTGGCCGGTGAGTGAGTCGCGAGTCGCGGTGGAAAAACTTCGCGCGGAACTCGCCGCGCTCGGGGTGGCCGACGCCTACGAGATCGGTGACGAGGCTACCCTCTCCGTCTGGATAGGCCTGGTCGTGACCTTCCGTGAGGGCTTTTACCGTTGGTGCGAGGGTGCCGTGAAGTGCCGGCACCTGGGTACGGACCCGGCAGGATGCGCAATCCGGGTGGCTCGCAGGTACGCCGAGCTCAAGGCGGAGGTGCCGCCCTGGTGGGAGGAGCTGGAAAAGGTTCTGCGGGGGGGAGCGGCCGGAGGCTATCCGTAGCGTTCGTGGCCCCCCGCCTGCTCCGGGGGGTCGTATGCGGATCGGATCCGTTCTGCTGTCGTTGCTGCTGCTCGGCGGGTGTGGCCAGGCGAGGACCGTGCCGGTCGCGGGGGAACGTCCCGTGGCGCCGCACCCGCGCTTCGGCACGCCGCGGCATTTCGACGCCGACCTGCTGCGCTTCCGGCTCGCGGGGACGCAGAGGGGAGCGCCCGGGCCGCGCCTGCCGGCGGTCCCTCCGCCGCGGCACGTCGACTGCAGGCAGCACAAATGCGTGGCGCTGACGTTCGACGACGGCCCGGCCGAATACACCGGGCACGTCCTCGACCTGCTCGCGGCCCACCACGCCCGGGCCACGTTCTTCCTGCTCGGGCAGATGATCACAAATGAGACGCGGGACTTCGTGCGGCGGATGGCGGCCGAGGGCCACGAGATCGGCAACCACTCCTGGGACCACGCCTCGCTGCCGGGGCTGTCGCCCGACGCCCTGCGCCGCGAGCTCGACCGTACGCAGGAGGCCGTGCGGAAGGCGACCGGCGTGACGATGCGGCTCATGCGCCCGCCGTACGGCGCGACGAACCAGGCGGTGGACAACGAGACGAAGCAGACCGGGCTCGCGCAGATCCTGTGGGCCGTCGACACCCTCGACTGGCTCAACCGCAACCCCACGGTGATCACCCAGCGCAGCGCCGCCGCCAAACCGGGTGACATCGTGCTCATGCACGACATCCACGCCACCACCGTGCAGGCGCTGCCCCGCCTGCTCGACGAACTCGACCGCAAGGGCTTCACGTACGTGACCGTTTCCGAGCTGCTCGGCGGCACCACACCCGGCAAGAAGTACACGAACCGATGAAGGGCTACGACTTCGAGGGGCCGGCGCTGGAGCTGGGCGCGCTCGTGCGCGAGGACGGGACGGCCGACCCCTCCGAGCGCGTCCGCATCCCGGTGCGCATGATGAACCGGCACGGCCTGGTGGCGGGGGCGACCGGCACGGGGAAGACCAAGACGTTGCAGCTCATGGCCGAGCAGCTCGCCGGTCAGGGCGTGCCGGTGTTCCTCGCCGACGTCAAGGGCGACCTGTCCGGTCTGGCCTCGCCTGGGACGCCGGGCGACCGGATCGCCCGCCGGGCCGCCGACGTGGGCCAGGACTGGGCGCCGGAGGCCTGCGCGACCGAGTTCTTCTCCCTCGGCGGCGTCGGGGAGGGCATCGCGCTGCGCGCCACCATGAGCGCGTTCGGGCCGACGCTGCTGTCGCGGGTGCTCGAACTCAACGAGACCCAGGAGTCGTCGCTCGGGCTGATCTTCTACTTCGCCGACACCCACGGGCTGCCGCTGCTGGACCTCAAGGACCTGATCGCGGTCATCCGCTATCTGACCGAGACGCCGGAGGCGCTGAGCGGCATCGGCGGGCTGTCCGCGTCGACCGCGGGGGTCATCCTGCGCGCCCTGGTGAACTTCCAGGCCCAGGGGGCGGAGGCGTTCTTCGGCGAGCCCGAGTTCGACGTGCGCGACCTGCTGCGGACCACGCCGGACGGGCGCGGCGTGATCTCCATCCTGGAGCTGCCGGCCGTGCAGGACCGGCCGCAGCTGTTCTCGACGTTCCTGATGTGGCTGCTCGCGGACCTGTTCGAGACGCTGCCCGAGGTGGGCGACCCCGACAAGCCGTCGCTGGTGTTCTTCTTCGACGAGGCGCACCTGCTGTTCGAGGACGCGTCCAAGGCGTTCCTCAGGTCGATCACCCAGACCGTGCGGCTGATCCGGTCGAAGGGGGTCGGGGTCTTCTTCGTCACCCAGACGCCCAAGGACGTGCCTGCCGACGTCCTCGCCCAGCTCGGCGCACGCGTGCAGCACGCCCTGCGCGCCTTCACCCCGCAGGACGCCAAGGCGCTCAAGGCCACCGTCTCGACGTTCCCCGCCTCCTCCTACGACCTCGAACGGCTGCTCACCGAGCTCGGCATCGGGGAGGCGGTCGTCACGGTCCTGTCCGAGACGGGGGCCCCGACGCCGGTGGCCTGGACACGGCTGCGCGCGCCGCGGTCGCTCATGGCGCCGTCCGCCCCGGCGGTCGTGCAGGGGGCCGTCGCCGCGTCCCCGCTCCTGCCGAAGTACGGCACGGCCGTGGACCGGCAGTCGGCCTACGAGATCCTCGCCGCGCGGCTGGCCCGGCAGCAGGAGCCCGAGCGGGAGGCGCCGGTCGAGAGACCGGCGGAGCGACCGGCGAAGACCGCCAAGCAGTCGGTGCTCGAGGAGATGCTCGCCTCGAAGGAGTTCAGGTCGCTGGCCCGCACCGCCGCGACCGCGCTCGGCAGGGAGATCACCAGGTCGATCTTCGGCACGGCGAGACGGCGGCGCTGAGCGCGTCCGCGCGGTCCCGGTCCCGGGACTGTCGGTGGGGCGTGCGAAGGTGGGTGGCATGGGTTTCAGCGGGTTCCCTGACGAGGCGCTCATCTTCTACGAGGGCCTCGTCGCCGACAATTCGAAGGCGTACTGGACGGCCCACAAGGAGTTGTACGAGACCGGGGTCCGCGGGCCGATGCTCGCGCTCATGGACGAGCTGGAGCCGGAGTTCGGACCGGCCCACCTGTTCCGCCCGCACCGCGACGTCCGATTCGCCAAGGACAAGTCGCCGTACAAGACGCATCAGGGGGCCTACTGCGGAGCGGGCGTGGAGGGCGTCGGTTACTACGTGCAGGTGGACGCCGACGGCCTCTACGTGGCGGCGGGCTGGTGGATGCCGGGCGAGCAGGTGTCACGCTTCCGCGAGGCCCTGGACGACGACACCGCCGGGCCCTTGCTGGAGGAGATCCTCGCGGCCCTGCCCGACGACCTTACGGTCGGCGGCGACCGGCTCAAGACCCGTCCCCGCGGCACGCCGGAGGACCACCCCCGGCTCGAACTCCTCCGCCACAAGACGCTGCACGCCGGGCGGCGGTTCGAGCCGGAGCCGTGGCTGCACACCCCCGAGACCCTCGACCGGGTCCGCTCGACCTGGCGGGCGCTGGTCCCGCTGGTCGACTGGCTGCGCCGCCACATCTCCTGACGCCGCCCGCCACGATCTCCTGACGCCGCCCGCGAAGCGACGGATCCGGATCAGGCGTGGACCTTGACGACCCCGCAGCCGATCCGGGCGCCGGCGTCGCCGGTCTTGCGCGTGGTCGCGTCCGGGCCCGTGGCACCGGTGGCGTCGGGACGGTGGAAGTACCTGTCCGGGATGTGCGCCAGGTTGTCCGGCCCGGCGTGCACCACGAAGGCGCTGCCGTTGGCGTCGCCCAACTGCTCCAGGGTGAACCTGTCGGTCACGAACGATGCGGAGGCGGTGCCGTCGGCGGCCGCCAGCAGCGGCGGCATGTCCCCTGCTCCGTCGCCGTGCTCCCCGGGACCGAGGTGGCTTCCGGCGCTGGAGAACGCGCTGCCCGTCGCCCGGTCGACGGAGCGTGCGTCGCACAGGCCGGCGGCGTGGACATGGAAGCCGTGGAACCCGGGAGTGAGCCCCCGCACGCTGACGCTGACCCTCGACTTCTTCGCGTCGTACCGCTCGACCCGCACGGTGCCGAGGGCGCGCCCGGCGGTGTTCTTGATGACGGCGGTCGCCGACCCGCCGGCCGATTCACTGGGGCCGGCCTGCGCGGCCGAGGCCGCCGCCATCCCGGCGGACAGCCCCGGCACGGCCGGGGCGGCCGCGGGGGCGAGTCCCAGGGCGAGCCCGGCGGCCAGGGCGAAACGGGTTGTGCGGGGCATGGTCGCTCCTCCTCAGACACTCGTTGCTGCGACAGCAGAGCACGGCGGAGCGCGGCGGGGAGCGGCACACGACGTCATCTGTGCCGCCCGTTTACCCGGTCTTGCCGGTGCGGCCTCAGGCGGTGACGTGCGCGTCCCAGTCGATGTGGTGGAGGTGGACGGGGGCGAACATCTGCTCGGGGGTGGGCATCGCGGGCCTGTCGCCGGCCTGGCCGGCCTTGGCCTTGTTCTTGGCCGCGGCGTCGCCGCCGATCATCTCCACCCGCGGGCGCCGGAGACGCTCGAACGCCGCGAACGCCTCGGGCAGAGGCAGGTCGCGCAGGCAGCGGGCCAGTTCGACGGCGCTCTCCACGGCCAGTGAGGCGCCCTGCCCGGAGCTGGACGACGGGGCGTGGGCGGCGTCGCCGACGAGGACCATGCGGCCGCGGTGCCAGTGGGGCACCGACGGCATGCGCTCCATCGGGCCGGTGATCATGAGATCGCCGGGGTCGGTGCCCGCCAGCAGCTTCTCGCCGGGGACGTGACCGGCGTAGAGGTCGCGCAGGCGGGCCAGCCAGTCCGCGGCGGGAACGCGGACGACCTCGGCGTAGGCGAGAGGCTCGGTGCGGGGCAGGCTCGCGAACCAGCAGATCCGGCCGTCGGGCAGTCGCCAGTAGCCGATGAAGGTGCGGCCGAAGGCGAAGTGCATGACGCCGGGCTCGGCCCGTACGCCGCCGTCGTCGGCGTAGCCGCCGAAGCTGAGGACTCCGCCGTACTCGGGCCCCGGCGCGCCGGCGTCGATCAACGTGCGGACGGTGGACCGGATGCCGTCGGCGCCGATCAGCACGTCGGCGGTGGCGGTGGTGCCGTCCGAGAACGTGGCGGTCACCCCCTCGGCGGTCTCCTCGGCGGAGACGAGCCGCCTGCCGTACTCGATCCGCACCCCCGCGGCCACCGCGTGATCGGCGAGTGCCCGGAAGAGGGCGGCGCGCGGCATCGCCAGGGTGGGCGGCAGGCCGGGGAACCCGCCGAACTCGGCGAGCCGGTTGCCGGCGCCGTCGGCCATCACCACACCGGGGACCGGCTGTCCCACACTCCGCACCGCTTCGTCCGCTCCCACGATCCGCAGCGCGTCGAGCCCGTTCGGGGCCAGGCTGAGCATCGCCCCCACGCCGTCCGCGGCGCTGTCGTGGGCCTCGTGCACGGTCGCCCGGATGCCGGCCCTGGCCAGGGCGAGCGCCGTCACGGGGCCGGCGATGCCGCCGCCGATCACCAGTGCGCTGGTCACCTTGCTCATGCTCACCACTCCTCGTCTGCCGCGAGTCGTTGATCGCTCGCAGTGGTATAGTTGCATTGAAACTAGTTGCTCGTCAACTAGTTCGTTTGAGGCTAGGATGTGGGGCATGAGAGCTTCCCTCCGCAGCTCCCCGCTCGCGCTGACCGTGCTGGCGCTGCTGCACCACGAGCCGATGCACCCGTACGCCGTGCAGCGGCTGATCAAGCAGTGGGGCAAGGACCAGGTCGTCAACGTGAGCCAGCGGGCCGGGCTCTACCGCACGATCGAGCGGCTGCACGCCGAGGGGCTGATCGCGGTCCGCGAGACGACCCGCGACCCGGCCTATCCGGAGCGGACCGTCTACGAGCTCACCGACGCGGGACGGCGCGTCGCCCGCGAGTGGCTGGACGAGATGCTGGCCGTGCCCAAACAGGAGTTCCCGCAGTTCCCCGCGGCTCTGTCACACCTGATGATGATCCCGCCGGAGGACGCGCTGCGGCTGCTGGAACGCCGTGCCGAGCGGCTGGCGGAGACGAGGGCGGGCCTGGAGGCCGCCCTGGCGGCGCAGACGGGCGACCTGCCCAGGGTCGCCGTCATCGAGAGCGAGTACATGCTCGCGGTCGCCGACGCGGAGGAGCGCTGGCTGCGGTCGGTCGCGGACGACCTGCGCGCGGGCCGGCTGACCTGGCCCACGGAAGCCTCCTGACCACGGCCGAAGCCCCCGCCGACCGGGTCGGCGGGGGCTTCGGGTGATGGGGCCTTTCCGAGTGAAGAGGCTCAGTTGCCGCGCTTGGCGCGGGCGGCGGCGCGGCCACGGCTGGCCGCGTCGAGGACGACCTTGCGGATGCGCACGGTCTCCGAGGTGATCTCCACGCACTCGTCGTCGCGGATGAACTCCAGGGCCTGCTCCAGGGACAGGACGCGCGGCGGGATCACCTTCTCGGTCTCCTCGCTGGTGGAGGAGCGCATGTTGGTGAGCTTCTTCTCCTTGGTGATGTTCACGTCCATGTCGTCGGAGCGGGAGTTCTCCCCGATGATCATGCCCTCGTACACCTCGGTGCCGGGGGAGACGAACAGCGTGCCGCGCTCCTGCAGGTTGAGCATGGCGAACGCGGTGACCTGGCCCGCGCGGTCGGCGACCAGCGAGCCGTTGTTGCGGGTGCGCAGCTCGCCGAACCACGGCTCGTACGTCTCGAAGACGTGGTGCACGAGGCCGGTGCCGCGGGTCTCGGTGAGGAACTCGGTGCGGAAGCCGATGAGGCCGCGCGCCGGGACCAGGAACTCCATGCGGATCCAGCCCGTGCCGTGGTTGGTCATGTGCTCCATGCGGCCCTTGCGTACGGCCAGGAGCTGGGTGACGGCGCCCAGGTACTCCTCCGGGCAGTCGACCGTGAGGCGCTCGACCGGCTCGTGCACCTTGCCGTCGACGACCTTGGTCACGACCTGCGGCTTGCCGACCGTCAGCTCGTAGCCCTCGCGGCGCATCTGCTCCACGAGGATCGCCAGGGCCAGCTCGCCGCGGCCCTGCACCTCCCAGGCGTCCGGGCTCTCGGTGGCCAGCACGCGCAGCGAGACGTTGCCGACGAGCTCCTTGTCGAGGCGGTCCTTCACGAGGCGGGCGGTGACCTTGGCGCCCTTGACCTTGCCGACCAGCGGGCTGGTGTTGGTGCCGATCGTCATGGAGATCGCCGGCTCGTCGACCGTGATCAGCGGCAGCGGGCGCGGGTCGTCGGGGTCGGCCAGCGTCTCACCGATCATGATGTCCGGGATGCCGGCGATCGCGATGATGTCGCCCGGCCCGGCCTCCTCGGCGGGCTTGCGCTCCAGCGCCTCGGTCATCAGCAGCTCGGAGATCTTGACGCGCTGCACGCTGCCGTCGGTGCGGCACCACGCGACCTGCTGGCCCTTGCGGATCGTGCCCTGGTGGACGCGGCACAGCGCGATCCGGCCCAGGTAGCTGGAGGCGTCGAGGTTGGTGACGTGGGCCTGGAGCGGCGCGGACGGGTCGTAGACCGGCGCCGGAATCGTGTTCTTGATCGTCTCGAACAGCGGCTCAAGGTCGGGGGAGTCGGGCATCCCGCCGTCGGCGGGGCGCTCCAGCGAGGCCCGGCCGGCCTTGGCCGAGGCGTACACGATCGGGAAGTCGATCTGCTCCTCGGTCGCGTCGAGGTCGATGAACAGCTCGTACACCTCGTCGACGACCTCGGCGATGCGGGCGTCCGGCCGGTCCACCTTGTTGATGCACAAGATCACCGGCATCTTCGCGGAGAGCGCCTTGCGCAGCACGAAGCGGGTCTGCGGCAGCGGGCCCTCGGAGGCGTCCACCAGCAGGACCACGCCGTCCACCATCGACAGGCCGCGCTCGACCTCGCCGCCGAAGTCGGCGTGGCCGGGGGTGTCGATGATGTTCAGGGTCATGCCGCCGTGCCTGACCGCGGTGTTCTTCGCGAGAATGGTGATCCCCTTCTCGCGCTCCAGGTCGTTGGAGTCCATGACCCGCTCGTCGACGTCCTGGTTGGCCCGGAACGCGCCGGACTGCCATAGCATGGCGTCGACCAGCGTGGTCTTGCCGTGGTCGACGTGCGCGATGATCGCGATGTTCCGCAGGTCGTCGCGGGTGTTCATAGGCATAGTGAAGATCTCGCTCTGGTTCGTCGGGGTGTCGTCCGCGTCCCGGGACCGAAGCGAGACGCACATCCGCCGCATGACACGGCTAAGCCATTTTAGTTGATCCCGATCGCCGCCACACGCCGCCGCCGTACGGGACCCTCGATGGCAACGCCTTGGCCGCGATTCGCATTCCTTCCTGCCTAAAAGCGCGGCGTTCGGGCAGTTGAGTCGGCTGTGACGGATGAAGGTCTCGTGCTGCTGATCGCCTGGGCGGAGTTACTCGTGCCGATCCTCGTCCTCGCCTATCTCCTGCTGCGGCGGCGCACATGACCCCGCCGGCTCGGCTGGCGCCGCTCGCCCTCCTGACGGCACTCCTGCTGTCCGGCTGCGTCAGCCCCGCATGGGACGACCACGACTACGCGCTCAAGGCCGGGAAGACGGCCGAGTCGGCCGTCTCCGCCCTGCGGTTCGCGCGCTCCGCCGTGGCCTACCGCGACCGGATGACCGGGCCGTACGCCGAGGTGGTGCTGACCGAGGCGGTGCAGGACCTGAGCAGCGTGAACGACCAGTTCGGCGGCGTGCAGCCGCCCTCGGACGCCTCCGACCGGATCAGGGACGAGGTGTTGCGCCTCACCGATAAGGCCGAGAGCGAGGTGGAGGACCTGCTCATCCAGACGCGCCGCGACGGGGTGAAGGACCCGGTGGCGGCCGCACGGGAGCTGGACAGGCTCGCGAGCGAGCTGAGCGACTTCGCGGAGAAGCACAAGTGAAGAAACTGATCGCGGTCACGCTCGGCATCCTCACGGCCTTCGGCGGCTTCGTGGACATCGGCGACCTGGTCGCCAACGCGGTCGTGGGCTCGAGGTTCGGGATGTCCCTCGCGTGGGTGGTGGTCGTCGGCATCGTCGGGATCTGCGTCTTCGCCGAGATGTCCGGCAGGATCGCGGCGGTGTCGCAGCGGCCGGTCTTCGACCTCGTCCGCGAGCGCATGGGCCCCCGCGCCGGGCTGGTCAACCTCGGCGCGTCGTTCTTCATCAACGTGCTCACGCTCGCGGCTGAGATCGGTGGCTCCGCGCTCGCACTGGAGCTGGTGACCGGCCTCAACTATCTGCTGTGGGTGCCGCCCGTGGCCCTGGTCGCCTGGCTGGTCATGTGGCGGGTGAAGTTCGAGACCATGGAGCGCGTCTTCGGGCTGGCCGGGCTCGCGCTCGTCGTGTTCATCGTTGCCCTGTGGCAGCTCGGGCCCGACTGGGGCGAGCTGACCACACAGCTCGTCCAGCCGCCGCAGGACGAGGGCGTGCCGACCTACCTCTACTACGCGATCGCGCTGCTCGGCGGGGCGATGACGCCGTACGAGGTGTTCTTCTTCTCCTCGGGCGGCGTGGAGGAGAGGTGGACACGCAAGGATCTGGTGACGGCGCGGGCCAACGTGTTCGTCGGCTTCCCCCTCGGCGGTGTGCTGTCGCTGGCGATCGCGGCGTGCGCGGCGACCGTCTTCATGCCGGCCGAGGCCGAGCCCGACTCGCTCGGGCAGATGGTGCTGCCGGTCGCCGAGGGGCTGGGCAAGGTCGGGCTCGGCGTGGTGATCCTCGGGGTGTTCGCGGCCACGTTCGGCGCGACGCTGGAGACCGCCCTGTCGTCGGGCTACTCGCTGAGCCAGTATTTCGGCTGGCAGTGGGGCAAGTACGTGGTGCCCGGCCGCGCCGCCCGGTTCCACGTGACCGTGCTCGCCTCGGTGATCGTCGCGACCGCGCTGATCCTCACCACCATCGATCCGATCAAGGTGACCGAGTATTCGCTGGTCTTCTCGGCCGCGGCCCTTCCGCTCACCTACCTGCCGGTCCTCATGATCGCCAACGATCCCGACTACATGGGGGAGAAGGTCAACGGCAGATTCAGCAACGTGCTGGGAAGTTTCTACATGGTGCTGCTGCTCGTCGTGGCGCTCGCGGCCATCCCCCTGATGCTCGCGACCAAGGCGGGACAGTGACGGCCCGGCACGAGGAGGTGAGGCATCGATGAGTGAGCGCGCGCGGGTGCTGCACGCCCGCCTGCACCTGCTCGACCGGCAGGTCGTCAGGGAGAGCGACGACCGCCTGCTGTGCAAGGTGGACGACCTGGAGGTGCAGCCGGGCGACCGGCCGTACGTCACCGCGATCCTGTCCGGGCCGCTGGCGCTCGGCCCGCGGCTGGGCGGCCTGCCGGGCTGGCTGATGACCGAGACCGATGGGCTGTTCCGCGGGGAGGAGCGGCCGGGGCCCTACCGCATCGAGATGAGCCTGGTGACCGAGATCGGCAGCGCCGTACGGGTGGCCGGCCACCGGCAGGACCTGGCACTGGAGCGCTGGCTGACCAGGAACGTCGTCAGCCGGATCCCGGGAGCCTCGGGTACCGAGGACCAGGAGGCTCCGGAGAGAACCCTCCAGGTGCGGGAGCGATGGGAGGACAGGCCGGACGCCATGCGGCTCGGCGGGCTGCTCGGCCGTACGGTCCGCGGCCCGTCGGGAGAGGTCGCCGGCAACACCGTGGACGTCCGCCTGGTCCAGGACGGGCCGCTGCTCGCGGAGGTCCATCAGGCGTTCCGCCTGGCCGGGCTGCTGATCGCCCGGCGGCGTGCCGGGCAGCTCTTCGGCTACGAGCGCGGCCCCGGGCTGTGGCGGCCGTCGCTGCTCGGCACCCTCGTGCGGCGCATGCACGGCGAGATCCGCTACGCCGAGTGGGACCAGATCGAGTCGCTCGACGGGGAGGAGGTCAGGCTGGGGGTCGCCTGGGACCGGCTGCGCTCGACGGCCGACCTGTGACAGTTCCCGTCGTGCGCGGGGGGCATGTGGGGGATTTGTGACATGGGGGGAAATAAGGTCGAGGGCATGGCTCTCGCTGCTGCTTTCGGAGCGATGCTGCGCACGGCGGACGGTGTCCGCATCGACGCGGCGCACACGCCCAACGGCTCACTCGATCTGGGAATCGTGGTCGCGCACGGCTTCACCGGAACGTGGAGGGGACCGGACACCCGGCGCATCGTGCACGTCCTGTCGAGGTTCGGCGGCGTGGTGTCGTTCGACTTCCGGGGGCACGGCCGCTCCGGCGGCCGGTCGACAGTGGGCGACCTCGAGGTCCTCGACGTGGACGCGGCGGTCAAGCTCGCCCGCTCGATCGGCTACCGGCGCATCGCGACCGTCGGCTTCTCCATGGGCGCCGCCGTGGTCGTGCGGCACGCCGCGCTGCACGGCGGCGTGGACGGAGTGGTGTCGGTGAGCGGCCCGGCCCGCTGGTACTACCGCGGCACCAAGCCGATGCGCCAGGTCCACTGGGCGATCGAACGCTGGCACGGCCGGCTGGCGGCCCGCCTGGCCAAGCGCACCAGGATCGCGGGCGGCGGCTGGGACCCGGTCCCGCTTCCTCCGTACGAGGCCGCGGCGCTGGTCGCGCCCACGCCGCTGCTGATCGTGCACGGCGACCGGGACCCCTTCTTCCCCACCGAGCACGCCTATCAGTTGTACGAGAGCGCCGCCGAGCCGAAGGAGTTGTGGATCGAGCCCGGCTACGGCCACGCGGAGGCGGCGGCCACCCCCGACCTGGTCCGCAAAATTGGTCAGTGGATCTCGCGAACCAAAACCCCATAAGGGTCGTCTATGAGGATTGTGCGGATCTGGAACCCCTCCGTCCGCACCGCCGATTGGGGGATCGGCGCACACCTCCACAGGGTGTGGCCCAGCGTCGCGGGGGCGCGCTGGGCGGTTTCACCGGCCCGGTGCGGCACGCACGCCGTACCGGGCCGGAGGGACGCGTTCTCCTCAGACGTGAGCTCAGGCGTTCAGCTCAGGCGTCGGGCTCAGCCGTTCAGCCCAGGCGGGCGATCGACTTGGTCTCCAGGTAGGCCGACAGGCCCTCGGGTCCGAGCTCCCGGCCGAGGCCGCTGGCCTTGAAGCCGCCGAACGGCGTGTTCGGGTCGAGCGTGTGCATCATGTTGACGCCATAGGTGCCGGTGCGCACCCGGCGGGCGACGTCCATCCCGCGCTCGGTGTCGGCCGTCCAGACCGAGCCCGACAGGCCGTAGTCGCTGTCGTTGGCGATCCGCACCGCGTCCGCCTCGTCCTCGTACGGGATCACCGCCAGCACCGGGCCGAAGATCTCCTCACGGGCGATGCGCATGTCGTTGGTTGCCCCGGCGAAGACGGTCGGGGCGACGTACCAGCCCCGGTCGTACGGCCGGTCGAGGCCGCCGACGACGGGCTTGGCGCCCTCCTCGATGCCCGTCCTGATGTAGCCCTCGACCCGTTCCTGCTGCCGCCTGGCCACCAGCGGCCCGATCCCGGTGGCCGGGTCGGCGGGATCGCCCACCTGCTGGCCCGTCACCATCTCGGCGACGGCCTGGACCACCTCGTCGTACCGGTTGCGGGAGGCGAGGATGCGGGTCTGCGCGACGCACGCCTGGCCGTTGTTCATGAGCGAGGCCATCGACAGGAAGCCCATGGCGGAGGGCAGGTCGCAGTCGTCCAGAATGATCGCCGCCGACTTGCCGCCGAGTTCGAGGGTGCAGCGCTTGAGCTGCTCGCCGCAGATCGACGCGATCCTGCGGCCGGCGGCGGTCGAGCCGGTGAAGGCGACCTTGTCGACGTCCGGGTGGGAGACCAGGTGCTCGCCCGCCTCACGGCCGGCCGCGACGATGTTGACGACCCCGGCGGGGATGCCGGACTCCTTGATCATCTCGGCGAGCAGGTAGGAGTCGAGCGGCGTCTCGGGGGCGGGCTTGATCACCACGGTGCAGCCCGCGACGAGCGCCGGAGCCAGCTTGGTCATGAGGACGAACTGGGGGACGTTCCAGGGGACGACGGCCGCCACCACGCCGACCGGCTCGCGGCGGACGATCACCGGGCCGAACAGGCCGGGCCGCTCCTCCTCGACGGGGAACGTCGCGCCGAGGCCGGCGAAATACTTCAGCATGCCCAGCGGCTGCGGCGCCTGGGCGAGCTGGGAGAACGTGATCGGAGAGCCCATCTCCGTCGTGATGATCTCGGCCATCTCGGCCTGGCGCGCCTCGTAGATCTCCGCCAGGCGGCCCACGATCGCCGCGCGCTCGGCCATCGTCATCCGCGGCCAGGGCCCGTTGTCGAAGGCGTCCCTGGCGGCCGCGACGGCCCGGTTCATGTCGGCGGCGGTGCCGTCCGGCACCCGGCCGACGACCTCCTCGCTGTGGGGCGAGATCACCTCGATCGTGCCCGTGCCCGCGGGGGCCACCCAGTCGCCCCCGATGAACAGCGTGTCGTGCTGCAGCATGCCTGCCTCCTGATCGGGCGCGTCATCGCGCACTCAGTCAGACCGAACCATGTTCTGCTCGGCCTTGGCAAGAGCCGCCGGGGTCCGGCCCGCGCCGGGCGGCGCGGGGCGGGCCGCGCGGGGGATGGGGGGGGA